>JAIBFE010000008.1 GCA_019459705.1 Thiobacillus sp.
CAGGACGAAGGCGACGGCACGCTCATCACCTTCGAGGAAAATGACTCCATGGAACAGGCCATCATCTCCGGCATCGCCTTCAACCGCGACGAAGCCAAAATCACCGTGGTCGGCGTGCCCGACCACCCCGGCATCGCCTACCAGATTCTCGGCCCGGTTGCCGATGCCAACATCGACGTCGACATGATCGTGCAGAACGTCGGCCACGAAAAAACCACCGACTTCACCTTTACCGTGCACCGCAACGATTTCGCCAAGACCATGGATATCGTCAAGGCCAATGCTGCGGCCATCGGCGCGCGCGAAGTCAGCGGCGACGACAAGATCGCCAAGGTCTCCATCGTCGGCGTCGGCATGCGCTCGCACGTCGGCATCGCACGCAAGATGTTTGAAACCCTGTCGAAGGAAAACATCAACCTGCAGATGATCTCCACCTCGGAAATCAAGATCTCGGTGGTGGTCGAGGACAAGTACATGGAACTCGCGGTGCGCGCGCTGCATCAGGCCTTCGAACTCGACAAGGCCACGGCGTAAGGTGGCTTTCCGCTGCGCATTCCGATACAATGCGCGGCGGTTCGGAGACGTGGCCGAGAGGTTGAAGGTACTCCCCTGCTAAGGGAGCATGCGGGCTTAAACCTGCATCGAGGGTTCGAATCCCTCCGTCTCCGCCAAATAATTATGAGTCTTTGCCTCTGCAATTGATGCAAAAACTGCGTATAATGCGCAACCTTCAAAGCGCCCGTAGCTCAGCTGGATAGAGTACTTGGCTACGAACCAAGGGGTCAGGAGTTCGAATCTCTTCGGGCGCACCACACATCGAAAGCCCGGTCATCCGACCGGGCTTTTTTGTGTCCGTCAAACCCGATTTCCTCCGGATGCCCGGCATGAAAGCACAAGATGTGCCCGGAGATTAAAGATAGCTGGCCGAAAACCGTTAAATTGGCTGTCAATTCGATCATTTCGGGGCTGCGAGCCAAGTTTGCCGTAGGTTTATCTTGAACAAAGACTTAGCGCTACAGGACGTTGCGGAAACTTTCACGCCAGGCGCTCCCTCGCATGCCGCCGCCGCCCATGCAGCCGTACCCGACACCCTGCTCGAATGCCTGCTCGTGGTGGTGCATGCGCACGGCGGCACGCTGAGCCGCCAGGCTGCCATCGACGGCCTGCCCCTGGTCGACCATCGCCTCACCCCGTCCCTGTTCCGCCGCGCCGCCAAGCGCGCCGGCTTTACCAGCAATGTGGTGAAGAAACCGGTCGAAGAACTGAATCCCGCCCTGTTCCCCGCAGTGCTGCTGCTCGACGGCGAGGAAGCCTGCGTGCTGCTGGTCTGGCAGGACGACGACCGGACCGCCCGCCTGATCTTTCCCGAACTGGGTGAAGCGGAAGCCCTGCTGCCCCGCGACGAACTGGCGGCCCGCTATTCCGGCTACGCGATCCTGGCGCGACCCGAGTTCCGCTTTGACGCGCGCACCCCCGAGGTCAGCCGGGTCAAGCAGCGCCACTGGTTCTGGGGCACCCTGGCCGACAACACGCCGCTGTACCGCGACGTGCTGCTGGCGGCGTTCATGATCAACCTGTTCGCCATCGCCCTGCCGCTGTTCACGATGAACGTGTACGACCGCGTGGTGCCCAACCGCGCGATCGAAACCTTGTGGATGCTGTCCATCGGCCTGGTGATCGTGCTGGTGGCGGACCTGGTGCTGCGCAGCATGCGCGGCTATTTCCTCGACCTCGCCAGCAGCCGGGTGGATGTGCGGCTGTCCGCCTACATCATGGAGCGCGTGCTGGGCCTGCGTCTGGAGAATCGGCCGCTGTCCGCCGGCTCGTTCGCCGCCAACCTGCGGTCCTTTGAGACAATCCGCGACTTCATCACCTCGGCCACGGTGACCGCCTTTATCGACCTGCCCTTTGCGCTGATCTTTCTGGTCGTGATCGGCTGGATTGCATGGCCGCTGATCCTGCCCATCGTGTTCGGCATCCTGCTGGTGGTGGCCTATGCCCTGACCGTGCACAGCAAGATGCACGAACTGTCGGAATCGACTTATCGCGCCGGCGCGATGCGCAACGCGACCCTGGTCGAAAGCCTGGTCGGACTGGAAGCGATCAAGGCGCTGGGCGCCGAGAGCGTGATGCAGCGCAAATGGGAATCGAGCGCGGCCTTTCTGTCGCGTGTGGGGTCGCAACTGCGGCTGCTGTCATCGTCGACCATCAACGGCGCAATGTGGGCTCAGCAGCTGGTGAATGTGATGGTCGTGGTGGCCGGCGTGTACATGATTTCAGACGGCAAGTTGACGCTCGGCGGGCTGATTGCCTGCACCATGCTGGCTTCGCGGGCGATGGCGCCGATCGGCCAGATTGCCGGCCTGCTCACCCAGTACCACAACGCGGCGACTGCGCTGAAGTCGCTGGACGATATCCTGCAGCAGCCGGTCGAGCGGCCGGCCGATTCGAATTTCGTCACCCGCCAGCATTTCACCGGCGACATCGAATTCAAGGACGTCGACTTCAACTACCCCGGACAGGACCATGCCGCGCTGCGCAACGTCTCGCTGAAGATCCGCGCCGGCGAGCATGTGGCGATTCTCGGCCGCGTCGGCTCGGGCAAGACCACGCTCGAAAAGCTCATTCTGGGCCTGTACCGGCCCACCTCGGGCGCGGTGCTGGTGGATGGCGCCGATCTGCGCCAGCTCGACCCGGCCGAGCTGCGCCGCAACATCGGCTATGTGCCGCAGGATGTGATGCTGTTCTACGGCAGCCTGCGCGACAACCTGACCATTTCCGCACCGACTGCCGACGATGCCGCCGTGCTGCGTGCCGCGGAGGTCGGCGGCCTGCTCGAGTTCGTCAACAGCCACCCGCGAGGCTTCGACATGACGGTGGGCGAGCGCGGCGAATCGCTGTCCGGCGGACAACGGCAGGCGGTAGCCATCGCGCGCGCCACCATCAATGACCCGCCCATCCTGCTGATGGATGAGCCGACCGGCTCGATGGACCACTCCAGCGAGGAGGAAATCAAACAGCGGCTGCGCAGCTTTGCCGCCGGCAAAACCCTGCTCGTTGTGACACACCGTACCTCGCTGCTGGATCTGGTCGACCGCATCATCGTGATCGACTCCGGCAAGCTCGTGGCGGACGGTCCCAAGGCGCAGGAGGTCGAAGCGCTGCGCCAGGGCCGCATCGGGAAGGCCGCATGAAAGCCCGTCTGTTCGCCTCCATCGCCCGCTTCGCTGACGGTTCCGCAGGCTGGTCGAAGCATGCGCGGCCGCTGCTGGACCGCCTGTTTGCCCGCTGGATTCCGCCGCGTCCGGACGAGTCGCTCGGCTGGACAGCCGATGCCGACTGGGCGCGGCTGGATCAGGAACCCCTGCGCGCGCGCTATCTGCTGCGTCTGATCGGCGTCGTTCTGCTGGTGTGCGTGCTGTGGGCGGCGTTCGCCACGGTGGACGAAGTCACGCGCGGGACCGGCAAGGTGATCCCCTCGCGCCAGGTGCAGGTGGTGCAGGCAGTCGACGGCGGCGTGATCGCCGACATCCTGGTGCGCGAAGGCCAGGCGGTCGAGGCCGGGCAACTGCTGTTCCGCATCGATAAAACACGTTTTGTTTCCTCGCTGCGGGAAAACCGCGTGCAGTATCTCGCGCTCCTGGCCAAGGCGGCGCGCCTGCGCGCGCTGGCCGAAAATACGCCGTTCCAGCTGCCGCCCGAAGTGATGCAGGAAGACCCCCGGCTGGTCGAGGAAGAGCGCAGCATGTACGACGCACGGCGCCGCGAACTGGACGCCCAGATCGGCATTGCGCGCCAGCAGCTGGCCCAGCGCCAGCAGGAACTGGTCGAGATACGCTCACGCCGCGAACAGGCGGCGCAGGCCTACGACCTCACCGCCCGCGAACTGACGATGACCCGCCCTCTGGCGGCGTCCGGCGCGGTCTCGGACGTCGAGCTGCTGCGGCTCGAGCGCGACGTCAGCCGCTACCGCGGCGAACGCGATCAGGCTTCGGCCCAGATCGTGCGTCTGCAGTCCGCCATTTCGGAAGCGTCGCGCAAGGTGCAGGAGCAGGAGATCACCTTCCGCAACGAGATGCGCAACGAACTGGGCGAGACCGTAGCCAAGCTGAACAGCCTCTCCGAAGGCAGCACGGCGCTGTCCGACCGCGTCGAGCAGGCCAGCGTCATGTCGCCGGACAAGGGCACCGTCAAGCGCCTGCTGGTCACGACCGTGGGCGGCGTGCTGCAGCCAGGCAAGGAAATCGTGGAAATCGTTCCGACCGACGATGCCCTGCTGCTGGAAATGCGGATCCTGCCCAAGGACATCGCCTTCCTGTGGCCGGGACAAAAGGCGACGGTACGCTTCACCGCTTATGACTTCGCAATCTACGGCGGGCTGGAAGCCGTGATCGACCAGATCGCAGCGGATACCGTCACCGACGAGGACGGCAACGCCTTCTACCTGGTGCGCGTGCGCACCCTGAAATCATCGCTGGGCAAGGACAAGCCGATCCTCCCGGGGATGGTCGCGGAAGTGGACATCATGACCGGCCGGAAGAGCGTGCTGGCCTATCTGCTGAAACCGGTGATCCGCGCCAAAACCCACGCCTTCACGGAACGCTAGCGGGATGGCGCGCCACGTATTCGTCACCGCACGGCCGGAACCGATTCCCCGCTGGCTGGAAGCGTTTCCCGACGCGCAGCTGCTGCAGGACCAGGGGCCGGACGAGACCGACTTTTCGCGACTGGCCGATGCATCCCTGGTATGGCTGCACGTGACGGGAGACGCTCCCGCAGTATCGGCCTGGGTGGGCGCGGTGCACGCTGCCGCACCGCATCTGCCCATCGTGGTGCTGTAGAACTTGCCGGAAGACGATCAGGGGATGGCCGCACTGGCGGCCGGAGCCTCCGGCTATTGCAGCGCGCTGACGCTGCCGGCGGTGCTGCGACAGGTGGCCGGCGTCGTCGAGCATGGCGGCCTGTGGGTGGGCCCGCAACTCATGCGCCGGCTGATGCAGGGTCTGGCGGCACGAGCTGGCGACACCCCGGGACCGGTGCTCGACAGGCTGAGCCAGCGTGAACGCCAGGTTGCCGAGGCGGTTGCGCGCGGCGCAACCAACAAGGAAATCGCCCGCGTAATGGGCATCACCGAGCGTACGGTGAAAGCACATCTGAGCGCGGCTTACGAGAAACTCGGCGTACGCGACCGCATGCAGCTCTCTCTTGTTGTCCACGGTGTCGAAGACTCGACACGGCCATCCCAAAAAATTCCCGCCTGACTGTACTTCGGTCCAATACGGAAACCGGAGATCACGCCGTTAAGTCTTTCAGAACGCCCCGAATGGGGCTCCCAAACTCTTACTGAAGAAGAACAGCCCCATGGACGCGAGCGTTTCCACCCCTCAGGCAGTCGCCACCATCATCGCGGTAGAAGGTCAGGCTTTTGCCCGCGACCCGGCCGGCCAGATGCGGCCCCTCAAGCCCGGCGACGTCCTGCTGGAGGGCGACACCGTCGTCACGATGCCCGGCGGCCAAGTCCAGCTGGCCTTTCTCGATGGGCAGATGCTGACCCTGCTGCCCGACGAAAGCTTCCAGTTCAGCGCCGAAACCTCTCCGACCTCGCGTCCCGAAGTCGCCGAAGCCGCCCTGCCGGCGGGTGAAGCCGAGCGCATCATCCAGGCCCTGGAGCGCGGCGAGAACATCGATGACTTGATCGAAGATACTGCTGCAGGCCTCGAGGGCGGTGGCAACAACGCAGGGAATGGCTTCATACGGCTGCTGCGGATTGTCGAGGGTACGGGTGACACCGCCTCGTTCGAGTTTGGATTCGCCGGAGCGGCTCCCCAGGCATTCGCCGAAGAACCCGATGGCCTTGGGGCAGGTGTTGCCAACGCATCCCCGCCTGCAGGTGGAACGACCAATACTCCGCCCACTGCAAATCCGGATACGGTTACGGCGAATGAAGATTCGTCGGTGACGATCGCCGTGCTGGCGAATGACACGGATGCAGACGGCGATACTCTGACCGTGGGCTCCGCATCGGCATCCAACGGCACAGTCGTGGTGAATTCCGATGGAACGATCACCTACACGCCGAATCCGGATTTCAGCGGCTCGGACAGCATCACCTATACGGTAAGCGACGGCCAGGGTGGCGCCACCACGGCCACGGTGGACGTGACCGTCACCCCCGTGAATGACCCGGCCAGCATCGCCGGGCAGAGCACGGGGACGGTGACGGAGGATGTCGCCGTCTCCGCCGGTCTGATCAGCACGTCCGGTGCGCTCACGGTCTCCGATCCGGATGCCGGTGAAGCAGTCTTTATCCCTGCGACGCTTGCCGGTGCCTACGGCAGCCTCACAATCGACGCCTCCGGCAAC
>JAIBFE010000023.1 GCA_019459705.1 Thiobacillus sp.
CCAAGGCCACGCCGATCGGCGCGGTCGCCAAGTTTTCCGCTGGCGGCAAGGCCACCGCGAAGAAGGATCTTGCCAAGATCGCCAGCGACTACGGCCATGTCTATGTGGCGACCGCGGCCTACGGCGCCAAGGACGTGCAGACCCTGCGCGTGTTCCACGAGGCCGAGTCATTCAACGGTCCGTCACTGATCGTCGCCTACAGCCCCTGCATCGCCCACGGCTACGACATGCTCTACAACCAGCGCCAGCAGGAAATGGCGGTAAAGAGCGGGCACTGGCCGCTGTTCCGTTTCGACCCGCGTCTGGCGGAGGCGGGCGGCAATCCGTTCAAGCTTGATTCCGCCGCGCCCAGCCAGCCGATCAAGACCTTCATGGAATCGGAAACCCGCTTCGCCATGCTGCAGCGCAGCCATCCGGAAGCGGCGCAGCGTTTCCTGGAGCAGGCGCAGCAGGATGCCGAGCGGCGCTTCAAGGCGTATCAGGACATGGCGCTGGGTCAAGACCGCCCGGAGGGCGAGCACCCTGAAGGGCATAAAGGTCTGGCGGCGTACCCCTCGCGGGTGCTGGGCCATGCCGACAATGACAAACCCAAACCGGGAGCCTGACATGATCGACCTTTCCACCGACTATCTCGGCCTCAAGCTCAAGAACCCGCTAGTGCCCTCGGCCTCGCCGCTGACGCGCGACCTCGACACGGCGCTCAGGCTGGAGGATGCCGGCGCGGGCGCGCTGGTGATGTATTCCCTGTTCGAGGAGGAACTGCGGACGGAAGAAGCGATGCTGGACCGCTTTCTGCTGCATGCCGATCTCGGGCATGGCGAGGCGGACGGTTTCCTGCCCGATCACGGAGATTTTCGCAGCAGCCTCGACCACTATCTGGCGCATCTGCAGCAGCTCAAGCGCCGTCTGGACATTCCCGTGGTGGCGAGCCTCAACGGCGTATCCCTGTCCGGCTGGGTGGAACTCGGTCGCGAGCTGCAGCAGGCCGGTGCCGACGCGCTGGAACTCAACGTCTACCACGTCGCAGCGGAAATGCTGGAATCCGGCGCGGCGGTGGAAGCGCGGTATCTCGGCTTGCTGCGCGAACTGCGCAGCGCAGTGAGCCTGCCGATCGTCATGAAGCTGTCGCCGTTCTTTTCCTCATTGCCGAATTTCGTGCGGCAGCTGGAACATGCCGGCGCGCAGGGCGTCGCCCTGTTCAACCGTTTCTACCAGCCGGACATCGACCTGGACACGCTGTGCGTGGTGGACCGGCTGCACCTGTCGCTGCCCGAAGAGGCCTTGCTGCGCATCCGCTGGCTCTCCATCCTGCACGGCCGCACCCGCCTGACCCTGGCCGCCACCGGCGGGGTCCACGGCCACGAGGAAGCCATGAAGCTGCTGCTGGTCGGCGCCGACGTGGTGCATCTGGCGTCCTGCCTGCTCGAACACGGGCCGGCCAGGCTTACGCAGATCCTGCGCGACATGGAACACTGGATGAGCGAGCGCGACTATGTGTCGGTCGCCCAGCTCAAGGGCAGCATGAGCCAGAAGAACCTGTCCGACCCTGCCGCCATGGCACGCTCCAGCTACCTGCGGGTGCTGGACAGCTTCACGCCGCGGCCCGGAGTATGGTCATGAAACGACGGGCAGGCTACGGTCATTCCGTTCGGTGCAGGGCGGCTGCAGCTACCTCCTGCCCAGTTCGCCAAGGTGGCGGCCAAACGCCTCCACCTGCGCCCAGTCGGTGAATTCGATCACCGCAGTGGGGTCGGTCGGCCCCCGGGTCATCCACATGATCAGCCGGATCATCGTGCGGTCGAACAAGCCGTAGCGCGGATAATCCAGCCGGCCGGCAAATACCGCCAGCGCCTGCGGCCGCCAGGCGATCTGCCGGAGAAATTTTCGCAGGTAAGGATTGGTGTCCGGCTGGTTCTTGTCCGGCTTGCGGGCGACGATGTTGACCGAGAAAAACGCGTTGGCCCTGTTTTCCAGAAGCGCCGTGTTGCGCCTGATGAAATCGGTCACCGCCTTGCTGTGCCTGCCGTAGCGGATGCTGGCGCCGATGACGAGGGTGTCGAACGCCTGCAGATCCAGCGGGGCCGCATCGTCAATCGAAACCACGCTGACCTGATGCCCCTGCTGCTCGGTCACCTGCTGCAGGCGTCTGCAGATCGTGAGGGTGTGGCCGTCGGTGGTGGAATAGAGGATCAGGATATGGGCCATGGTCACGAGGCCTTGTAGCCGGCTGGGCAAGCCGGGCCTGCGATGGGCGCACGCATCTACGTCTTCTTCACAAACTCCGACTTCAGCCCCATGGCGCCAATGCCATCTATCTTGCAGTCGATGTCGTGGTCGCCTTCGACGAGGCGGATGTTCTTCACCTTGGTGCCCACCTTCACCACCAGCGACGATCCCTTCACTTTCAGGTCCTTGATCACGGTCACCGTGTCGCCGTCGTGCAGCTCGGTCCCGTTCGCATCGCGCACCACGCGCACCTGTTCGGTGCTCTCCGCTGCGGCGGCTTGCGGCCATTCATGCGCGCATTCCGGGCAGACGTACCGGTCGCCGTCTTCGTAGGTGAATTCGGAGCCGCATGTCGGGCAGGGGGGCAGGGTACTCATGTTGAATCCTTTGACTGATTGATGCGCCCCGCGTCAGGAGGGAACGGCTTTATTCGTCCGCGAGCGGGGCAGGGGACATGATTCTAAAGCTGTAGCCATGCCGCTCAAAGCCGAGCGATTCGTAGAAGGCATGCGCGCGTTCGCGCACGAGGCTGGACGAGAGCGCCACCTTGTAGCAGCCCCGCTCCCCGCACACGGCGCGCGCAAGCTGCGTCATCGCCCGGCCGATGCCCTGTCCCTGGCAGTGCGGATCCACCACCACATCCTCGATCACGCCGGAGGGGGCGCCCATATGGCCGAGGTTGTCCATGATCAGCAGCGCGAAGCTGCCGACGATGCGGCCGTCGCGCAGCGCCACGATCATCCGGTAGTCGGGATAACGCGCCATGCGGTCGAACACCCGCCCGGCCTCGGCCGGCGACAGCACCTCGCCATCGTCCATCCCGGGCTGCGCGAGGAGGCCGAGTATGTCCGGCAGATCGACCTTCGTCGCCTCGCGGAAACGGAGCGAGTGGCTCATGTGCCCGCCCGCTTCGCGCCGACCCGGGCATCGAACTTCGCCTTGTCGATGACGAAGCGCTCGTGCCGCCCCCGCGAGATCAGGTCCACGCCGTCGTGCGCCTCCACGGCGAAGACGAGCTTCCTGCCTTCGACCGCAATCAGCTCGACAGTCGCCGTGACCGTCAGCCCGGGCGGCGTGGCGGCCTCGTGGCTGACGTCGATATGGGTGCCGACAGTCTGCTCCCGCGGCCAGTCGAGGTGCGGGTTGATCGCCTTGATGCACGCCCATTCGAGAAAGCCCACCAGGAAGCCGGTGGCAAACACCTCGGGCATGGCCACGAACTCTTCGGACTCCGGATAGAGCGCAGGAACGGTTTTCGAGGGCGGGACCGTGAACGTGTGCTGGTATCGGATGCCGGGTTTGAGCGATTCCTTCATGGGGGCTCTGTTACGTATAACGTGGAGCTAACCGGCGGCGCTTTAGCGCCGTCCAGCGACCGAAGGGAGCGAGGTTGAGCGCCATGTTAGAACTCATAGCACTGAAACCAGCAACCAGCTGGCGATCAGCGCTGCGATAACCAGCGCGAGCGCAAGAAAGATATAAACCTGATCAGGCTGTTTGCAGACCGACCAAGCGTCGATAAATGGCTTGCCGAAGTGCGCTCTGACGCGGCGCAATCTCTCGCGGCGCTCTTCGATGGAGCGATGCAGCCTGAACAAAACACTACCGCCAACAGCCGCTGTGATACCAACGAGCACAATTAGTAACCAGCGCTCCCAATTGCCAAGAGGCTCTTTCAATAACTGGCCGACAGCAACCAATGCAGCTTGGATTGCAAGTGCGTGGCTTGTGACTGACCATTGTTGCTGCTTAAACTCGCCGATGTCGGAGACGCTGACCGTATAGAGCAGGTGAAGCTCAGCGCAATCGGCCTCGGTTAGCTTGTTGTTCGGACTCTGTTCCATGGAGTTCTAACGTGTTCGAGTTGAGCACCACCCCGAAGGGGCGTCAGCCGTGAGCGAAGCGAGCGGTGTGTGCTCGGACGAGGCGTTAGGCGCAGATGGCCATGCATCCACGGAACTGGTTTGGATCACGCTTCCCCCTCCTTT
>JAIBFE010000025.1 GCA_019459705.1 Thiobacillus sp.
GGGGGGGCGTGCGCCGGGTGGGCGCCAAGTCCGCGCCTACACGCGACGTCACGGGCATGGTGTATTGCCAGACTTTGCTTTTGGTGGCGGCGGGGGCGGCGGCCGGGCGCCCGGCGGCGGCCAAACCGGCAGGGGCCGAAGCCGCCGCGCCCATCACCCCATGGAAAATCGGCGTGCGCGAAATCAGGATGGCCGACTGGGTGGCGCATTTCACCGATCAGGGCTTTGTCCAACCGCTCAGCGCACATGTCGAGGGCTTCGGTCTGACAGCGGCGCTGACAGGTGAAGTGGGCGCCACGACCATCATCGATGTCGGCCCGGTGAACGCCGCGCTGGGCCCGGTCCGGCTGCTGTCGGGGTCGCAGCCGGTGGCGGAGTTGCAGCACGCGGCACTGGTCAACGCGGGAATGAAGCTGGCGGAAAACCGCCTCGATATCGAGGCGCTGGAACTGAATGGCGCCCAAACCACCGTCACGCTGGACAAGAAAAAGAACCTCAATTGGGCCGACATCCTGCAAAAGGCGCCCGGTGCGCCTGCCGCCGCCCCTGAGCGGCTGGTCACGAAAGCGGTTGCGCCGCTCGACGTTCAGCTCGCGCGCCTCAGCCTCAATGGCCTCGAAGTCGACATCGTCGACCAGTCGCCGCCCAAGCCGGTCAGGGTCCATGTCGCCAAGGGCTTCGTCACGCTGAAAGACCTGAGCCTGGACCTCGACAAGGCGGTGCCGCTGGAAGCCGGCTTCACGCTCAGGCAGGGCGGTCGTCTCGACGCCAGCGGCACGGTCATCCCGGGCAAGGCGTCGGGCAGGCTGGACCTCAGGCTGGCGGGATTGTCGTTGCAGCCGTTTGCGTCCTACGTCAACCAGTTCGCCCGGCTCAACCTGCATTCGGGTACAGCGTCGACCCGCGGCAAGCTGGCGTTCGAGCAGACGAAATCGGGCATGAAGCTGGATTTCAACGGCGGTTTCGCGGTGGACGACCTGGCCATCACCGAAGAGGACACCGAGGAGGCGTTCCTCGGATGGAAGAAGCTATCGTCCGACAGCCTGGCGCTCAGGCTCGGGCCCGACCGGCTGCGCATCGGTGAACTCACTGCGCTGAATCCCTTCGGCAAGATCATCATTTTCGAGGACAAGTCGGTCAACCTGCAGCGCGTGCTGCGCAGCCCGCCGGCCGACAAGCCGGCCACCGGGGCTGCGCCCAAGGCCGCGACGAAGCCGGCGGAGCCGGCCTTCCCCATGGCCATCGAGCGCCTGCGCATCGTCGATGCCAATGCGGAATTTGCCGACCTTTCGCTGACGCCGCAGTTCGGCACCCGCATGCATGACTTGGGCGGCGTGGTCACCGGGCTGTCGACCGATCCGGCGACCACGGCGCAGGTGGAACTCGACGGCAAGGTCGACGACTACGGCTCGGCGCGCGTTCGCGGCTCGATCCAGCCGTTCCAGGCGACCGAGTTCACCGATCTCAAGCTCACTTTCCGCAATCTGGAAATGACGCAGATGACGCCGTACTCGGGCAAGTTTGCCGGGCGCAGGATCGATTCCGGCAAGCTGTCGGTCGACCTCGAGTACAAGATCAAGAATCGTCAGCTCGCAGGCGAAAACAAGTTCATCGTCAACAAGCTGAAGCTCGGTGAGCGCGTCGACAGCCCCGATGCGATGAAGCTGCCGCTCGATCTTGCGATCGCCCTGCTGCAGGACAGCAACGGCGTCATCGATCTCGATTTACCCGTGTCCGGCAGCCTCGACGACCCGCAATTCAGCTACGGCAGAATCATCTGGAAAGCCATCGTCAACGTGCTGACCAAGCTGGTGACCGCGCCCTTCCGTGCGCTGGGCAAGCTGCTCGGTGCGAACGCGGAAAAATTCGAAGCGGTCGGTTTCGATCCGGGCAGCAGTGCGCTCCTGCCGCCCGAGCAGGAAAAGCTGAAGACGCTCGCCGATGCCCTCGCCAAGCGCCCCGTCCTCGCGCTCACGCTGGAGCCGGGCTTCGACCCCGAGGCCGACCGGCGCGCGCTGCAGGAGCAGGCGATGCGGCGCGACGCCGCCGCGGTGGCGGGCGTGAAGCTTGCCGCAGGCGAGGCGCCGGGCCCGGTCGACGTCAACCATTACAAGGTCCAGACCTGGCTCGAGGACCGCTACACGGCAAGCGCCGGCAAGGAGGATTACCAGAAGCTGCGCGCGAGCTTCCGCAGCCAGGACGCCGGCGCTGCCACGCGGGTGCTGGAAAGCCAGATGGTCGAGCGCCTCGCACGCCAGTTCAAGGCGCGCGACGCGGGGCCGGCGTCGGCCTTCCACACCGAACTGCTCGAACGCCTGACGCAGCAGGTGAAGGTCGAGGACGCCGCGCTGACGAAACTCGCCGAGGCCCGCGGCGCGGCGATGCGCGAGCACCTCGTCAAGCTCGGCCTCGACCCGACGCGTGTGAGCGTTGGCGCGCCCAGCCCGCAGACGCTCAAGGACCAGCTCGTCGGCAGCAAGATGAATCTGGCGGCGGGCAAGCACACGGTCGCCGAGCCGCCTCCCGTCGCGCCGGCCGGCACGTCCGAACCGTAAGGACGGCTCGTCGCAGGTGGCCGGGGCAATCGGTATTGATTTTGAAGTAGACGGCCCGGCATTAATTGAGATATAAATATCCGCTAATTATCTTTATCGTGGTTGGCCTGTAGCCGCTTGGACGCCTCAGGCGATGGTCTAGATTGAATCTGTCCCCCGTCCAAAATCGTTTGGTGATTACATGCATGTACAGCTAGCCCAGGACACCCAGCCAACGCCTGAAAGTGGCGTGACCGTATTTGTTGTGGATGACGATGCTGCCGTGCGGCGCAGCATGATGCGCCTGCTGCGTTCGGCGGGCTGGAGCGCCGAGGCCTTTGCTTCGGCGGGCGATTTTCTTGAGCGGGCTCCCATCACCGGACCGGGATGCGTGTTGCTCGACGTCAACATGCCCGGCATGACCGGTCTCGAATTGCAGGATCGCATGGCTGGGGCCGGCATCATGCTGCCGGTGGTGTTTCTCACCGGAAAGGGCGACATTCCCATGAGCGTGCGGGCCATGAAACATGGCGCGGTCGATTTCCTGGTCAAGCCCGTGGAAGAGGATGACCTGTTTCAGGCCCTGGAGCTGGCCATCAGGCGCCAGGCCGACGAGGCGGCCGACCGGCGCCAGCGCGACAGTATCCTGGCGCGGCTGGCCCTGCTGTCCGATCGCGAGCGCGAGGTGCTCGAACGGGTGATCCAGGGGCGGCTGAACAAGCAGATCGCCTACGACCTCGGCATCGTGGAAAAAACCGTGAAAGCACACCGTGGACGCATCATGGAAAAGATGCAGGCGCATACCATCGCCGAACTCGTCCACCTGTGCGACACGGCGGGCATCGATTTGTCACGGCCGGCCGGCTGACGCCGCGCAGCCGGCGGCACATACCTTCTTCCGCTTGCCCGTCCGCCGCTTGTCGCGGCGCCCGGGTGCCCGTAGCGGGGTGAGCGCTCAGAACCGGATACCCACGCGCACCCCGGCGATGTAGGTGGTGTCCAGATCCTTGAAGGCGTGGCTAGCAGCGTCGAACGTCTTGTTCAGCGCGGGCGAGATGATCTGCAGGCTGGGGCTGATGCTCAGCCAGGGCGTGACCGCGGCGTTGTAATACAGCTCGACCGCGTCCTCGTGGTCGAGGCCAAGATCAAAATAGTCACGCAGGAAGGGCACGAAGTCGTCGCTGAATTCCGTGCGCGCCCAGCCGACCCCGAAATCGTCGCGCGGCCGGCCCGGCACCACGCCCTTGCCGACCAGTCCCAGGGAATAGCTGTACTTGATCGGATTCGCCTTCCCGTCGCTCACGCCGGCGCTGAAGAACACCCCGACGCCGCGCTTGGGGTCGCCGGCGGGTTGCCAGACGAACTGTTCGAAGCTGTAGACGGCGGCCCAGGTCTCGTCTTCGATGTTCAATGGTTCGGGCGAGGCGGGTATGCCTGGATGCTGGGCGAGGATCTCGCTGAGGATCGGGCCCGGATCGCCGAGCAGGGGGAAGCGCGCGGTCAGCAGAAGGCTCGCTATGTTCGCGGGGTCCTGGATCAGCGAGGTGCGGTCCTTGTTGCTCCAGGCCAGCGTCAGGTTCTGATGGCCGGGCAGCCCGCCCGGCTTGATCTTCAGGTCGGCGCTGACGAGCGCCATCACGCCATCGTTGAAGGCATCGCCCATGTCGTCGTTCTCGATGGTGCCATTCGGGTCCAGCACCATGGCCGCCAGGGTGACATCGTGCGACGGCAGATAAAGCGCACCCGCGCCGTACGCCGAGAGCGGCACCATGGCGAGCGCCAGGGGCATGTTGATCGAGGTGTTCAAAAAGCCGGTGGTGTAGTCGCCGTGCAGCACGTTGGTCGGCGCGATCGAGTTGATCTTGCCCAGGAACACCCCGAAATGCTGGCTGAGAAACTGCGTGTAGGTGAATTCCTGCAGGCCGGTATCCGTATCGATGGGACTCGGCAGCATCCAGGAGAGGTTGGCGGGCACCATGGCACCGGTATCCCGCATGACGTTATCCCCGAAGCTGGTGACGGTCTGGACCTTGAAGAAGCCGCCCGGCCAGAAGCCCGCCTTTTGCGTGTCGACGTTGAGCGTGGCGATGGCGTTGCCCCAGGATCCGCTTTCCTCGTTCTTGCCGCCGCTGGTGATCGTCTGCGGCATCCAGTAGAGGTCCAGGTCGAGCACCACGCCCTTTTTTGCCATGTCGTCCCTTACCCCGCCCCAGTCGCCGGTGAGCCGGGGACGCGACGCCAGATCGCCGCCCCAGGTGTCAGGGGTGGCGTAGGGCATGGCATGCAGCGGGAGGGCGGTGCCGAGCGCGGACAGCAGGGCGGTCAGTCTGAACAGGTTTTTCATGGTCTCGATCTTTCCTTGAGTGTCGTCAATCGGGGGTCGGGGTTGGTGGCGCGCGCCAGGCATGCCCAACGTCACAGGTCGTGGACGGCAGGGGTCGCCACCCAGCCGCCATCCACGCCGCCGGGCAGCATCTGTCCGACGTCCTCGCCCACCTCCTCGTCGATCAGCTTGTTCAGCTTGGCATTCATGGCCATGAGGAGGTCGGCGTTCTTCTCCGGGGCCAGCGCGAGGTTGTCGAGTTCGTGCGGGTCGTTCTGGTGGTCGAACAGCTCGACGTCGTTCAGTTCGAACAATGCCTCGATCGAGGTGGGGCGGTTGTGCTGCTTGGGGGAGTAGTAGCGCGTGAACTGGTAGCGGCCGTCGAACACGCTGCGGATGGCGCCGCGCTTGCGCATGTCAGGGTGCAGGCCGGCCTCCTTGATCTTCGCCGCACCGCCCGGCTGGTTCAGCAAAGCGCTGGCCTTTTGCAGGAAGCCGCCGTCCAGCGTGGCGAACATGTTGAAGCAGAACAGCTGACCGTCGCGCACCGCGCCATGGCCGGCCTGCTCCGGGGCAGCGAGCACCGGCGAGAAGTCCTTGCCCGGCAGCGCCTGGGCGATCGCCGCCTTCTTCTCCGGGCTCGCGTTGGTGAGGGCGACCAGGGTCGGCGCGAGGTCCAGATGCGTCGTCACCGCCTTGCAGTGCTTGCCGCCCGCGAAGCCCGGGTGCGACACGATCAGTGGCACGTTGTTCTGCTCGCGGTAGGAGGTGGCGCCCTTGCCGGTCATCTGGTGCGCTCCGTCGAGTTCGCCGTGGTCCGAGGTCAGGATGACGATGGTGTTGGAGGCGAGCCCGCGGTCCTCGAGTTCATCGAGCACCGTCATGATGTGGCGGTCGACGTCGCGCAGCGCGTTGAGGTAGAAGTTGTGCCGCTTGCGCCAGCGCCATGTCTCGTTCACCGGGGTGGGGCCGGTCATCACGCTGTCCGCGATGCTGAAGTCGGTGTGCGCGGCGGGGCGTCCGGGCGCGTCGACCGCCTGCGAGAAACTGGTGGGCAACTCGAAGTCCCATTGCTTCGCGTACATCGCATGCGCCGGATCGCCGGCGAGGTGGGTCAGGGCGTTTTTGCTCTGCACGGGTTGTCCCGGCTCGTCCGTGTCGTAGAACATCACGTCGTGCGGGTTGACCAGGTTCACCGCGAGGAACCACGGCTTTTGCTGCTGGGCCAGTTCCGCGGCCTTGCCGCGCAGCCAGCTTGCCGCGGCGGCGGCGATCATGCCGTCGTGCAGGTAGCCGCCCTGGGTGTGCGCGATGATGTCGCCGACCCCGAGGTAATCGGAAAAGCCGTAGGCCTCCATCTCCTTGGTGAAGAGCTTGGTCGGCGCCGCCAGCGTGTTATCGGTCTCGAACTCGCGGGTGAGGTGCCACTTGCCCTTGTAGGCGGTGTAGTAGCCGGCTTCGCGCAGCAGGTGGCCGAGTGTCTTGATGTCGGTCGACATGCTCTGCATCCAGGGGAAGTTCGTGTTGTCGAACATCCGGGTCTGCTGGATGTGAAGACCGGTATAAATCACCGAGCGCGAGGACGTGCACACGCAGGAGTTGATGCGGTGGTTCTCGAACACGACGCCGTTCTTCGCCAGCCGCTCGTGGGCCGGCAGGCGGTAGTCCTTGGGGAGTTCATCCGGGCGGAAATGGCGCTCCTGGTCCGTCAGGATGAACACGATGTTGTAGGGTCCGCCCGCGGCCTGATCGTCTTTTGCCATGACTTCCGTTTCCCTGGATAGGTTGTTTCATGAGGTACGCATGGCACGGCCAAGGCGCACTCGATTCAATGCCAAGGTAAGCCAGAAGCCGAAGGGGGGGAATTGGACTTTGGTCTTATTGGCGATGCCCCCATCTGGCGTGTCGGGGTGTGTGCCGGATCGGGGATAAATGAGACCAAGGTCTAATTGTCGCTCGTGGACCAAGCGCCTAACTTCAAGCTTTCTTCCACACGAGCGGGGCGCGGGTTGTGCCACTCAAAGCCGAAACATTGCATGTAAGCATCGTCGACGACGACGACTCGGTGCGCAAGGGCTTGTCGCGCCTGATGCGTTCGGCCGGCATCGAGAGCCAGGCCTACGACAGCCCGGAGCGTTTCCTGGCGGAAGTGCACAACGAAGACCATGCCTGCATCCTCATGGATATCACGATGCCGCGCATGAACGGCCTGGAACTGAGCGCGCGTCTCAGGGAGAAAGGCATTTCCCTGCCGGTGATCGCGATCTCGGCGCGTGACGACGACGACACGCGCCAGCTGGCCCGCGACCTGGGCGTGCGGTTTTTTCTGCGCAAACCGGTGGACGACCAGGCCTTGCTGGATGCGATCTCATGGGTTGTACAGGAAGACGCCAGACCGTAGCGACGACGCATGGGCCATCGCGGCCCTGACGCTCACGCGCCGGCCGCCCCTTTTGGTGCGGCGTCGCCCCCGGCAAGCGGCAGGCTGAAGCGGAACGTGGCGCCGCGGTCCGGGTTGGCCTCGGCCCAGATGGATCCGTGGTGCGATTCCATGATCGAGCGGCACACCTCCAGGCCCACCCCCAGGCCCTGTGGCTTGGTTGTGTAGAAACCTTCGAATATACGGTCCAGCATGTCCTCCGCGATGCCGACGCCGCTGTCACTGATCGATACCGCGGCCTTGCCGTCGGTGCGTGTCGCCTCGATTCGCAGTCTGCGTTCGCCTGCCGGTTGTTCCGCCATGGCCTCCAGCGCGTTGATCGTCAGGTTGAGGATCACCTGCTGGAGTTGCGTCTTGTTGGCTCGCACGATGAGATGGGTTTCCAGCATGCGCTCGACGTCCACGCCGTGCCGGATCATTTCGCCGTGCAGCAGTTCGAGGACCTCTTCGATGCACTGGGCCAGGTCAACGTCGGCATAGGGGGTTTCCTGCTGCTGCAGCATGGCGCGCAAGCCGTTGATGATGGTGCCGGCGCGTTTGTCGTCGCGCACGACATCCTGAAAAATCTCGCGTATTTCCTCGAGGTCGACCCGGTCATGATCGAGGAAGCGCAGGCCTGCCTGGGCATTGTTGAGGATGGCGGCCAGCGGCTGGCAGATCTCGTGGGCGAGCGAGGCGGAGATGGCGCCCGTGCTCGCGACGCGGTCGGTGTGCCAGATCTGTCGGCGGAACTTGTGCAGCGCCTCGTCCTTCTGCCGGGTTTCGGTGACGTCGAAATACACGCCGCACACGGCGTAGGCGGTGCCGTCCTGCCGCAGCAGCGGAAACTGGTGGGTTTCATAGACATGTGGCGCGCCGTTCCAGTCCAGAACGTGCTCGCGTTCGACGTCCTCGCCTGTTTCGACCGCCTGATTTTCATCGATGCGGAATCGCCGCGCCAGATCCTGGGGGAGCGTGTCGAAAGCGGTCTTGCCCAGAATGGCATCGTCGTCGACATGGAACAGCGTCTCGAATCCGCGGTTGATCAACTGGAAGCGCCCGCGCAGATCCTTCAGGCAGATTGCCACGGGCAGGTGATCCAGCACGTCACGCATCCGCCGTTTGTCATTGCGCGATTCCCGCATCATCTCCAGGTCCATCATCACCAGCATGGCGAGGAAGCCGAACTCGCTCAAATGGATGAAATCGATGATTCCCCAGTTGGCGGCCCAGTTGAACAAAATGAAACTGAAAAAAATGCCCAGCGCCCAGGCCAGCGATCGGGCCCGGCTTTTCAGGCCGCGCCGGTACTGGTCGAGGCTCGCATGGACGCCGAACGCCATGATGGCAAGAATGGCCAGCAAGGCGATCTTGTGCACGAGGCTGGGCTGGAAGACGCGCAGATCGACCACACGCTCGCCCCAGGGCAGGTCGAAATAGGTGAGCGTCGGCAAGTCGGCAAACTGGGCGCCGTAGGGGAGGATCAGATTGGCGGCAAGAATCAGGCTCCAGAAAATGGTTAGCGCGAGGAGAAACCGGCGCGGCCGGACGCCCGTGAATCCGGCGATGAACCAGGGAAAAATGATGTAAATCAGGCAGACCCCGACAACCTCCCACTTGCGCAGCGCAACCAGCGCCTCGACCGTTTGCGCCTGGTAGGCGCCCGCCCTGACCAGAATGTAGACCATGACCACCGCGCACAGCGTGGCGAACAGGAGATGGACCTGGCTCACCCGCCGCTGCATCACGGCGAGGCCGTGGTGCAGCGCCGCGAAGGCGCAGACGCCGCTCATGACGTACAGGCTGGGGACGAGGATGGCGCTCATTGGGTGGATTCGGCTTGCGTTCTGGACTGCGGCCAGTTTACCCAATAACGCCATCCGCAAGGTTTGCGACCGAGTATGGGACCAAAGCCCAATAGACCCGGCTGCGCACAAACCCTACGCTTATCCAATGCAGCCGAGCTCCGGCCCATCGTGTCCCGCCCGGGATATGCGCTTCACTTTCATCTGGAGATCCGAATCATGATCGAACATGCCGCCACCCCGTTCCGTGCCTTTTTCGCCGCGCTGGCACTGTCATTCTTCCTGCTGCCCGTGGGGGCGGCGCACGCAGACAGTGCCAAGGAAATCGATGCGAGCGTCGATGCCGCCTTGCAGCGCTTCAAAAAGGAGGTGAAGGGCGCCAATGAATATCTGGCCGCCGCCAAGGGCGTGCTGGTCATGCCCGACGTCAAGAAAGTCGGTTTCGTCGTCGGTGCGCAATGGGGCGAAGGCGCGCTGCGGGTCGATGGCAAGAGCGTCGATTACTACAAGATGGAGGTCGGCTCCGCAGGCTTCCAGGCCGGCTACCAGAAAGCCAACTTCGTGTTCCTGTTCCTGACCCAGGAGGCGCTCGACAGCTTCCGCGCCAGCAGTGGCTGGGGCGCGGGCGTGGACGCGGGCATTACGGTGGTGGACGCATCGACCCCCACCATGTCTGCGGACACCCTGAAATCGAAATCTGCGGTCGTCGCCTTCGCCTTCGGCAAGGAAGGTCTGATGGGCGGCTGGTCGGGCAAGGGCACGAAATTCACCAAGCTGAAAAAGTGATCGGGTGATCGCGCGGAGGCGAGCCGTATTGCGGCTCCCGCCGATACGGCACCGCCGAGCCCATGGGACCCAGGTCCAATTTTCCGCAGCAGGCGCGCGCATTACCGTTCGCGCTACCTTGTTGAGTCTCTACTGGAGTCGATCATGAATAGAACCCCTTTGCTTGCCCTTCGCCTGGCGGCCTTGTCGGCCGGTCTTGCGGCCCTGCCGGCCGCGGCGAGCGATGCCGAGCTTGCCAAGCAGGCACTGAACCCGATCGCCGCCCTCATCAGCCTGCCCATGCAGCTCAACTACGACGAAAACATCGGCCCGGCCGAGGAGGGCGAAAAGTGGCAGCTGAACGTCCAGCCAGTGATCCCGTTCTCGATCGGCGCGGACTGGAACCTGATCTCGCGCACCATCGTCCCGCTGGTCAGCCAGGAAGACGTCGTTCCCGGCGCCGGCACGGATTCCGGGGTCGGCGACATCACGCAAAGCCTGTTCTTTTCGCCCAATAAGCCGACCGCGGGGGGCTGGATCTGGGGCGTGGGACCGGTGCTGCTGCTGCCCACCGGCAGCGAAGACCGCCTGACCGCCGACAAGTGGGGCCTCGGTCCGACCGCCGTGGTTCTCAAGCAGCAGAACGGCTGGACCGTTGGCGCGCTGGCGAACCACATCTGGTCGGTGGCCGGCGACGACGATCGCCGCGACATCAGCGCCACCTTCCTGCAGCCCTTCCTGTCCTACACCACCAAGACGCTCACCAGTTTCACCGTGAACACGGAATCCAGCTACGACTGGAAATCGGAACAGTGGTCGGTGCCGATCAACTTCATGGTCAGCCAGATGCTGAAGGTGGGCAACCAGCCCCTCACCATTCAGGGCGGCGCGCGCTACTGGGCGGACAGCCCGGACGGCGCCGGCCCGGAAGGCTGGGGGTTCAGGCTGGCGGTGACCTTGCTGTTCCCGAAATGATCGTGGCCACCACGCATCGAACAAGCGAACGGCTGCATAGCGGACTGCCTCAACTTACGGACCACACCCATTGGAGAACTTGAAGATGCGCAATTTGTTTCGAACCAGCCTCGGCATGGTGGCTTTGTGCGTGGCCGTCTCTGCCCTGGCGCAACAGCCCGTCGTCTATCCGGCGAAAGGGCAGAGCACAAAACAGCAGGGCAAGGACGACGGCGAGTGCCATGCCTGGGCCAAGCAGAACACGGGCATCGATCCCGCCGTCCTGGCACAGACGCCGCCGCCCCAGAAAACGGGCCCGGCCGTCGGCGGCGGCGAGCGCGTGGGCGGCGCCCTGATGGGCGCGGCGGGCGGTGCGCTCATCGGCGGCATCGCCGGCGATGCGGGGAAGGGCGCTGCGATCGGCGCGGTCGTCGGGACCATGGGCGGCGGCCGCAAGGCGCGCCAGAACCAGGAGACCCAGAACCAGCAGGCCCAGGCCCAGCGCCAGCAGCAGATGAGCACTTTCTACCGGGCCTATGGCGCCTGCATGGAAGGCCGTGGCTACACGATCAAATAAGGAAGACGGACATGAAAAACATGATGCGCATGCCCCTGGCGGCATTGATCTGGGCGTTCGGTGCCACGGCGACGGCCGGCGATTTCGATGGCTCCAGGCCCCTGATCTGCGCGCCGGTCGAGGCGATGGACTGTGTTTCCGGCGAAGGATGCGAGAAGGGGATTCCGGACGATGTCGGCGCTCCGGCCTTCATGCGCATTGATTTTGCCAAGAGGGTCATTGTCGGGCCGAAGCGCAGTTCGCCGATCAATGCCATGGAGAAGGACGCACAGCAGATCCTGCTGCAGGGTACCGAACTCGGCCTGGCCTGGAGCATGGCGCTCAACATCGAAAACGGCAAGATGGTCGCAACCTTCAGCAGCCGGGATGGGGCCTACGTGCTGTTTGGCTCGTGCACGCCGCTGTAAACGCACATTCATACTTGACTAAAGGAAACCTCATGAATCGTCCCGTACATTCGGATAGCCTGGCCCGTATCGTCGGCGCATGGTGTGGTGCAGGCCTGCTGGGTGCTGCGCTCCTGTCAGCGCCTGCCATGGCCGAATCCGGCGCCGCCGCAGCGAAGAGCAATGGCGCGGCGGTGACGGTGACCGATCCCAGGCTGCTGACGCGCTCGGGCTTCCTGACGGACTACGGCCGTCTCAAGAAGGCCGACTGGGGCGAAGGGGTCGAATGCTGGCGCGATGCCGGTCTTGACGCCAGGCAATACGACAAGGTAATGGTGTCGCGCATCGTCGTGTCGCTCAAGCCTGTCGACGGCAAGGAAACCCTCGTCGATCCGTCCGACCTGAAAAAGCTGACTGACTATTTCCAGGATGCGCTGGTCAAGGCCCTCAAGCCGCAAATGAAAGTGGTGACCGCGCCGGAGGCGGGGACGGTCATGATCGCGGTGGCGCTCACCAGCCTGAAGCCGACCGATGTCAAACGCAGCGTCGCCGGCACGCTGATCCCCTACGGCTTCGTTGCCGAGGCGGGCTCGGGCGTTGCGAAGGGTGGCCCGGCGGGCTCGACCCCTTACCTTGGCGAAACGGGCGTGGAAATGCAGTTTCTCGATGCCACCTCGGGCGCTGTGCTCGGCGAGTGCCGCGACACCACGGTCGGACGCAAGTACGCGGCGGAGATGGATGCCAACGCGGTCAGCACCTGGGCGAGCGGCTACATGGGCTCGTTCCAGTCCTGGTCCTATGCGAAGAGCGCGTTCGACAAATGGTCGATGCAGGTGGCGCAGCGCTTCGCCGCGCTGCGTGGCGTGGCATCCGGCAAGTGATCGTTCCGCATCCCTTGGGGTGATCAAGCGCGGGCTGATGCCCGCGTTTTTTTCTCGACATCGCCACCCCGCGCGGGATCAACCCGAACCCGCGCCCTGCGCCGACCCGCCTGCCAGTCGCTGAACCCCGGGACCTAGCGGCCGCTTTGGCATGGCCTGGTATGAGACCAAAGTCCAATTAGCAGCGCACACCGGGACCGCTATATTCAATGAAGGCGCGCGGCTGTCGGGGTCGCGCTGGTTGTCGATTTTCTCGCGTAGGGGGAGTGATGGTACTGACCGTAATGAAGCACCTGGCAAGAATCAGCAGGGGTGGCGCAGCCGCCGTTGCGCTGCTCCTGGCCGCGGCGCTGCCCCAGGCGGCCCTGTCGCAGCCGACCGGCGTCGCCCCGGAGGCCCAGCAGTTGCTGAAAGCATCGACCGATTTTCTCGCCCGCCAGCAGCGGTTCAGCGTGGACACGGAAAGCAGCATCGAGGTGGTGCTCGCCTCGGGACAGAAGATCCAGTTCGACCATACTGCCAGGGCGACGGTCGAGCGCCCCAACAAATTGCGTGCGGAACGCACCGGCGACCTGGTCGATCAGGTCTTCTACTACGACGGCAAATCGCTGTCCCTGCACAACCCCGACGGCAACTACTACGCCACGGTCGCCGCGCCTGGAACGCTTGAGGAGATGCTGGACTTCGCGCGCGAGCGGCTCGATGTCGTCGCGCCCGCAGGCGATCTCCTCTACAAGAATGCCTACGACATCCTGATGCAGGATGTGACTTCTGGCTTCGTGGTCGGAAAGGGCGTGGTGGATGGCGTGCGCTGCGACCACCTCGCTTTCCGCGCGCCGCACGTCGACTGGCAGATCTGGATCGAGGAGGGCAAGCGTCCCCTGGTGCGCAAGCTGGTGATCACCACGCGGGACAAGCTCAACGCACCCCAGTTCTCGGTCGTCATGAAGAACTGGAACCTCAAGCCAAAATTCAACGCCAGGACCTTCAGCTTCAAGCCGCCTCGAAACCTGCAGAAAGTCGAATTCGTACTGAAGAACACCGGCGAGACCAAGGCCAATTGAGCGGGCGGAATTCGATGGCGGCCCGCGCATCAACCGAACGCATCCGACACCAATCGGCCGTGCGGTCGTGATGACACGAAGAGGCTCTTCACCCCTCATGCAAGGAGTCAAAAAGATGAACATCAAACGCAACAAGTGGATAGGCGGGCTGGCAATCGGCGTGGCGACGGCCATGCTTTCGGGCGCGCTTCATGCCGTTGACCCCGGCATCAACCAGCCCGGCGTGAGAGGCGGGACCGCCGGCGTGGGCGCACCCGGGGTCGGGACCTGGGATCCGGGCATCAACCAGCCCGGCGCCATGGGCAACGTCGGTGTCGGCGCGCCCGGTGTGGGCGTCGGCGCGCCCGGAGCCGGCGTGCGGGATCCCGGCATCAACCAGCCGGGCGCCATCGGCAACGTCGGCACGCCCGGGGTCGGCGTCGGCGCGCCTGGGGCCGGTGTGCGGGATCCCGGCTTCAACCAGCCCGGCGCAGTCGGCAACACCGGCCCGGCCCGTCGTTCGGTGCGGCGGTAGGTGCAAGGCATCCGTCTGGTCTGGTGGGCACGACGGCCGCATTGGCTTGATCGATTGGACCAAAGTCGCATTTCCATCAGACCTTGATCGGATTAGATTCCGAACAGACCATGCGCGGCTCGGCCCGCGTTCTGGAATTCGCATCCGTTGTTAATCAACCGCCCAAGCGGCAAGGAGAACGTATGAAACGTGAATCATTTTGGAAGCGTGGGCTGCTGGCGGCGTCGCTGGGCGCGGCGCTCGGGCTGTCGGCCGGGCCGGCGCTTGCCGCCGGGGAACTCAATGCCGATGCGGATGAGATTCTGCGTGCCATGTCCAAACACCTCGCGGGCCTCAAGGCCTTCAGCGTGTCGGCGGACATCAGCAACGAGATCCTCACCACCGAAGGGCAGAAATTGCAGCTGAACGCCAGCTCGGACGTGCTGATGGAGCGCCCGTCGCGCTTCCATGTCACCCGGCAGGGCAAGTTCGCCGACGCGGCGCTGTTCTACGATGGGGCCACGCTGACCCTGTATGGCAAGACATTGAATGCCTATGTCCAAAAGGATTTGAAAGGCACCACCGACGACGCCATCCGTGCGATCGAGCAGGGAACCGGGCTGGGCCTGCCAGGCGCCGACCTGTTGCTGGCTGACCCGTACGCGGCGCTCACCTCGGGGGTCGTCAGCAGCGGCTATTACGGCAGGGCCTTCGTGGGCGGGGTCGAAACCCATCATCTGGCCTTCCGAACCCCCAAGGTCGACTGGCAGATCTGGGTGAAAGCCGGCAACGAGCCGCTTCCCATGAAGTATGTGATCACCACCAAGTGGATGACCGGGGCGCCGCAATACAGCGTGCAGCTGAGCAACTGGAATACCAAGCCGGTGATCGCCCCCAACCGGTTCAAGTTTGTCGCGCCGAAGGGTGCGGAAAAGCTGGAGGCGCTCCCGGTTGACGAGACCGGCGAGATCACGGACAAGCAGGAGAGCAAATGATGAAACAATCGACACTTGCAATGCTGGCGCTCGGGCTTGTTCTGGCCTTTGCGGATTACCAGCCGGGAAGCGGCCTCGAGGGGCTGTCAGTGGTCAAGGAGGCGCATGCCATCGTCGGCCGTCCTGCGACGCCCATCAGCTACGCCGGCGTCGCCCGGCGCACCACGCGGCGCATGATTTATCGGACGACCATTTACGTTGCCACCCTGCCGCCCGCCTGCACGGTCGTCGTGGTAGAGGGCACCAGCCTGCATATGTGCGGCGGGACCTACTATCAGCCCTATGGCACCCAGTACGTGGTCGTCAATGTGAACTGAGCGAACGCCGCGGCCGCCCCCGTGCGGGTGCCGCGGTGGAGCGTCCGGCCACGTTGGCCGACGCGCGGTGATCCTTTTGAGCTTGATCGTGGGATAGCCCAAGCGTGCGCTGGATGGCAAGTCTGCTGCTGGCAAGTTGTGCGACATCTCCCGTAAACGACGAGGTGCCGATGGCGTTTCGTGGTTACTGGGTGCCTCAAGCGCAAGGCTGTGACGCGCAGTTGGGGCTGGTCGTCGAGCGCGATCGATTGGTGCTGAAGAACGGAACCGAGACGCGGACTTTCCTGGACATCGATGTCTGCCACTCCTGTGTGGGTGGCGCGAAGTCGAACGGCATCGAGATATGGCTCATCCCCGAGTTCGGCACAGCGCGGCCTTCGCCTTTCATCGTGCGACTGAATGCCGACAAGGTGCTGGGCGAAACCAGGCTCAGCCTGAAGGAAGCCAGCCTGAAGCAGCGTTTTCCTCTGGATGAGGTTCCGCTGCGGCGCTGCGTGAAGTAGGTCCGGACCGCATCATCCCAGGGAAGGCGTGTCGGTTTATTTGTCGGATCGACTCTTGTCGGACAGCCCCTCGTCATCGCTTGTTTCGTCCTCGAGGGGCGGGTCGCCTGGCAGCGGGATTCCTTGCGGCGCCGGTTCGAATGGTGCCGGGTGGGTCAGGGTTTTGACGAGACTTCCTTCGATCCGTTCGGATAGGTAATAGACCTCTGCCGTCACCCCGGTGGCAGGGTCTTCCACCAACTCAAGCCACATATCGTCCAGCGCCAGGCCCAGGCTTTCCCGCAGCTGGGCTTCCATTCTCGGCCGCTCGTTCTCATGCGCGATCGCGCCAAAAGCGGCCGCGCCGAATGAAATGATTACGCCTGCGCCGCCGCCAACCGCTGCGGCGGCGGCGCTTGCGCCACCGCTGGTGATGAGCCTGTCGATCAGTATTTCGCTGGCCCGTTTCGCCACCGGCGATATCCTGGCGTCTGATGGCCCGTTCCCCGTGACACCCGAATCCTTGCGGATCCGGGCGGTCAGGGCCGCATAGGCAGGCAGCGCGGCGATCGGTTCGGCGTGGACAATGTCATAGAGCGAAGCGGTGTGGGCTGGCGGAGGCGTCAGCGCAATCGCGGGAATGGCCTTGATCCTCCGCTCGAATTGATCGACAGGCACGCCGTAGCGCTGCGGGATGTCCTGAAGTTGCGCGCTGAGGCGTTGAACATAGTGTTTCGTCGCCTGCGCCCTGACCTCGTCAGGATCGATTTCCCTGGCGACGGGTTCCAGCACGCGATCGTGATATTGCGCCTGCAAATAGGCGGACAGCCGTTGTACGGTCGGATCGGTCCCCTCTTCGGCGCTCAGCTTGTACCAGGCCACTTTCATGGCCAGCCACTGCTGGGTCCAGAAGTCGGTGAACCATGGAATGAAGTCGGCCTCGGTGCGCTTCTGGATGAGGCGCTTCCAGTTCGCCATGGCGCCGCGGGCGTCGTCCCTGGCTGACGCTTTCGCGGCCAACGACGCCGCGCCGATGTCGATATCGATCTGCCACCACGTGCTCTCCGGGACATGAACCGGCGGGGCCAGGACAACTGGGGGACGATCGGGCGGTCGCACTGGGGTGGCGCATCCCGCCAGTGCCAGCATCAAGGCGATACACAGCGCGCACAGACTGCAGCGCTTCGTTTCGTCAAATGAATGCGGCAGCGGTCGCTCGCCCGCCGTCGCATGGGTTTGAATCGAGCACATCACACTGAGCATGCTGGTTTATGGGATCAATAGACGGACATGTTTTTCCTGACAAGGCGCATGCCTTGTTTTTGCAGACTTGCCTGACCACCTAGCGGCCCACGCCCTATCCAGGATTCCTAGAAGCTGAACAGCGGGCCGAGGAACAGGTACAGGCTGCCGTCCCCGCTGTCGGTGTGACCATAGCCGAGGTAAACCGGGCCGATGGGGGTGTCCGCACCGATGAAGGCGCTGCCGGCGACGATCGGGTCATTGAAGATGTCTCCCGAATCCTGCCAGACGTTGCCCAGTTCCAGGCTTGCGCCCGCATAGGCCTTGAAGAACTGGATGTCGTTGATGCGGCGCAGGTAGACCAGCCGCGCCAGGCCGGCTTGCTGGCCGGTTAGTTCGTCCTGGGCCAGGCCTGACAGCTTGAGGAAGCCGCCCAGCCGATAGAGGCTTTGGATGGGGGCATCCTCATCCGGCGTGATATTCGCCAGCACACCGCCGAACAGGGTGTTGCGCCCCCAGCTGTAGGCGTGGCTATAAGCAAGCATGGCCTGGTCGAAATCGGTGTCGGCGCCGAAGGCTTCGCGTGACATTCTCCATTCCACTCGGCCGACATGTCCTTTGGTTGGGAAATACACGCTGTCCAGCTTGTCGTCGGTCAGGCGCACGAAAAACTGTCCGGTATCGTAATCCTGGCTCGGCGTCGGCGCGCCGATCCCGATATCGATGTCGCCGGTCTCGCGGCGATAGCCGAGCCGCGCTTCGCCCCAGGTGCCGAATTGCCGGCCCGCACCCAGTTCCAGTCCATATCCGCTCGCGCGGGCCTGGGCGATGTTGTTGCCCGCGCTGTCGAACAAATTGATGTTCCTGGAGGCATAGCCGATCTTGCCCGTCACGAAATAGCGCGCAGCGGGGTCGAGCGGTTGGAATATCTCGCCGAAGAGCGCTGGCTCGTCGCCGATCTGGCCGCCGATGCGCAATTCCCCGTTGAGCGGGTTGATCTGCGTGAGGGTAAAGGTCAGGCCCAGACGGAAGGCCACATCGCCCTCGAAATTGCTGGAGGTGATCAGGCCGGTCTGCAGATAGCCGGGCCCCCAGGGTTTTTCCTTGGTCCGGATGACCACGCCGGTCTGGCCGTTTTCCTCGATCAGTTCGTAGCGCACGGATTCGAAAATCTCCAGCCCGTAAATCTGCTGGATATCCTGTTCCAGCTGGGCGACGTCCAGCGGCTCGCCCGCTTTCGCGCTGAGATAGCTGGCGATGACCGCGTCGCTGATCTTGGACTGGTTCTCGATCCGCACGAACGCGAGCTTTCCGCCTTGCGGAGCCGGCTTCGTGCGCGCAGCCAGATGGCGGCGGTAATCGTCCGTGTTGAGCGAATAGCGGCGCAGCGATTCCGCGGCTTGCCGAGCGGCCCGTTCGCCGATGGGCATGGCCTCATTGATGCGGTTGAAGCTGCCGGCGCCGATGTCGCCCAGTCTGGACGTGATGAGCACATCTTTGGGCCCGAGGCTCTTCAGCTGTTCCTGCGAATTGAGTGCGAACAGGAAGTTGGCCATCTGCCCGGCCACGCTCAGGGCCGAGGTGATCTGGTCGCGCGTGAGCATGTCGCTGCCGAGGTCCGATACGATCACGATGTCCGCGCCCATCGCTCGCGCCACGCTGACCGGTACGTTGTTGCTGATACCGCCGTCCACCAGCAGCTTGCCGTCGATCTCGACCGGGTCGAAGGCGCCCGGCACCGCCATGCTCGCACGAAGCGACCGGGCGAGGTTGCCGGATTTCAGGACCACTTCCCTGCCGGTTTCCAGGTCGGTCGCGATGGCGCGAAAGGGGATGGGGAGCTGGTCGAAATCCTTGGTCTGGCTCACCCGCATGGTCAGGCGATTCAGTTGCAGATCGAACTTCTGGCCATGGACATAGGCCAGCGGCAATTCGATCTTGCCGTCGTTGAAACCGGGTCTGACCTTGAACACATAAAGCACGTCGTCCTGCTTGCGGCGGAACGAGCGGTCCTCTCGATTCGGCTCGTCTCTGAACACATCCCTCCAGTCGATTTTCTGGATTTCCCGCTCGATCTCCCGTGGACTCATGCCGGAGGCATAGAGCCCGCCGATGATGGAGCCCATGCTGGTGCCTGCCACGTAATCGATGGGGATGTTCATTTCCTCCAGCACCTTGAGCACGCCGACGTGCGCCGCGCCCTTGGCGCCGCCGCCTGCCAGCACCAGGCCGATCTTGGGACGCGATGCCTGGCTCGCCTGCTGTTGTGCGGGTGTCTGGGCCGAGGCGGGGGCGGCGAGCGCCAGCATCGACGCCAGAACGACCAGGACCGACACGACCGGCCCGAGCTTGTGTGTTTTACGTGGGGTTGGGTTCACGTCTGGACTCCGCTGGTTTTTGATCGTCCCTGCTGTGTGCATGATCGCCACGCAAGGTGATCGATGCGTGACGGGGGGTGCAGTTTCTACCGGTCGTATGCATGCTGCGCTCACTGGCCGGGCGTGTTCGTCGGGACATCCATGCCCGGAATCCCGACGCGGATGCGGCGCGAGAAGTCCGCGGCCTGATCAGCCGCCTGTGCGCGCGCATTGATATGCGCCTTGCGCTGCAGTTCGTCAAACGACGTGCCGGGTGCGAGCCTGCTGGCCTCATGCAGGTATTCCGGCACGTAGCCGCTGGCCAGGATCTTCCACGACAGCGCAGGATGGCCGGGATTGACGCGCGTGTTCATCCAGATGCCGGTGGTGCAGTTGTCGGTCAGCGTGTTGTAGAACTCGGGCTGGCCCTTCAGGTTGTTGATCCTCTTGATGTATTCGAGAAAAATCCGGCGGCCGTTCTCGACGGGGGCGCGAAGGCGGTAGACGTAGACATCCTCGGGCGGGTCCTTGCGGTAGTTGCTGCGTACGCGGATGACGTCGCGCTCGTCGGCAACCACGTAGTACAGCTCGTACTGCTTGAAAAACCCCTTGACCGTGGAATAGGCCTCGCCCGCCTCCTTGCGCGTCTCGATGGAGAAGGCGATGTGGTCGCCGCCTGCGAAGCCGAAGCTCATGATGGTGTGGGCAATGGCGGGGCCCATCCAGTACACCGCGACGAGGTCGACCGACTCGAGCTTGCTGACGTCGAAAGTCTTGTCGTACCAGGCGGGCGTGAAGTCGGTTTCGCTGCGGTAGTCGAAATTGCGGATGTTGTGGACCGTCACCCGGTCGCCGTCGATGTCGGCGTAGGCCAGGCGTGCGACTTCCGGCTGCCAGTTGCGGTCGTTGCTCGGCGCGATACTCAACCACCAGCCGAGCAGGACCGCGAACAGGACCAGGGCGCCTACATAGGCGCGGCGCATGGGCCGCACCCTGACCAGCATCACGAGGGTGGCCAGGACGTAGGCCGCCACGAGCAGGCCAGCCAGCGGCCGCGCAGCGGGGCCGTCGAACCACAAGGCCGCGCTGCCCCATGCTGCGGCCACCAGCAGAACGACCCCCATGAGCAGATGGCCAAGCAGTCTCATGGGGCTGGCCATGACGGGTCTACTTCACCTGTTCAGCAACGAATGACGAACCGGTGTCGATCCATTGGTTGAGCAAAGGCTGCACGTCGGTCAGCGTCAGCGCGGCATGGTCGCTCGCCAGCTTGGCCCCCACCCCTTTGCGTACCGAGGCCCCCATGCGCTCGCCGGTCACGCTGTCCACCACATCGACTTCGACCTGGATGCTTGCCTCCTTGCCGCGTCCCTTCACCGACGACACCACGAATGCAACAGGAATGACCTGGTAGGGTTTCAGTCCGACGGTCTTCGGGGCGACCGCCGTGATCGCGGGCCGTATCCGGAGCACGCCCGGCCCCGGCTCGGACACAATGGTGAGCTTTGCGCCAAGCTTGTCGCGCAGCCCCTTGTCGAGGTAGTTGCTGATGTCGGTGAGCGTTCGCGAACTGACCTGCTCGCTCGGGGCGGGGGCGGGGTAGTACTGGGTGGGGTCGATCATCACTGCCTTGTACATGCCGGGCTTGAGCTTGGGGTTTACGTAGCGCATCACCGTGCCCCCCGCTGCATCCTTGGCTTCTTTCAATGCGGCGTAATCACCGAGATAGCCAGAGTTTTCTGCCAGTGCAGTGCCGGCTGAAGTCAATGCGAATGAGGCCAGCAAAGCGCCCATGGATACGAGCCTGACTGCCTTGTTCATGTTCTTCTCCTGAGTGTGAGCGTTCAGTTACTCAAGTAACGATACGTCGTGCAGGGCAGAAGAAAAATTAGACTTTGGTCCTATCGGGGCGGCATGGAAGGGCGTCGTTCCAGCATTCCGCTATTCCGTGCGCACCGGGATGCGCGCCGTGCCGGCCTGGATGGACTGTACGCCGGCGCGCGGAATCACTGCCAGTGCCATCGCCACCTTGTCCGTGATGGGGATGGCCGACATCGTCTCGGCGGCCAGCACGTCCGCGACCCCTTCCTTGAGCGTGACCTTGAGGATGCGGGTGCGGTTGTAGAAATTCACATTCCGGTGGAAGACCACCATCTGCTTGCTGAAATTCACCGACGGGACGGCCTCGCCCGGCCTGAAGGCGGCCCAGACGGGTGCGAAGGCTGCGGCGCTGCCCAGATAACCTGCGCCGGACTGCTGTTGCCCTTCCGGCAGAAGTTTCAGCTCGGCAACGGGATAGTCGCCGCTCCAGGACTGCACGATCGCAAGCTCGGCGGGCGGGGCATTCGCCTCGGGGACAGTGCTGCCGCCGGCCATCACGGCCAGCATCATCGGGGCGAGCAGGGTGCGTAGTGTGTTCATGTGTGTTCCCAAACGTGTGTCTGTAAAAGTGCAGAAGAGGTGGGCATTGCGCCCGCCCTCAGCCCGATCAGGCTTGCGTTGCCTGCCGGGATATGGACAGGACGCTGCGGATGCAGCGCGCCGCGCGACCGGCAGCCGGGGGGGGCGGGCGGGGCTGGGTGGGTTTTAGTGGCGCGCGAGCGGCCGGGGGGTCG
>JAIBFE010000043.1 GCA_019459705.1 Thiobacillus sp.
GCCTTCGGTACGCAGCACCAGCGCGCCCGGCAGGTATTCCTTGATCGCCACCGACTGGTTGTTGTCGTCGCGCGCCAGATACACCATGCTGAAGCCACCGCCGCCGATCTTGCGCACGATGGTGTATTCGTTCAGCCGGTATCCGTTGGGAAGCGCCTGGTTGGGTTGAGTCGCCATAGTCGAACGTCTATTATCTTTGCCTGTTAATCGGCCATGCCGAAAAAGCTCACGCCGGCTCCGCACCGGCAATCGTTATTTATAACCCATATTTCAGACCACTCATGACAGCCAGCATGACCGGGTTCGCCGCCCGCAACCTCAACCTCGACCATGCCAGCGTCACCATTGACCTGCGTAGCGTCAACCAGCGCTACCTCGAGCTGCATTTCCGCCTCGCTGACGAATTCCGCCCGCTGGAGCCGCAGCTGCGCGAGCTGATCCATCAGCGCCTCGCGCGCGGCAAGGTGGAGTGCCGGGTCAACCTGGTCCTGCTGCCTGCCGCCTCGCTGGATAACGGCTTGAATCCGGCTATTCTTGAGCGCCTTGAGCACTGGCAATCCGACGTGCTGCAGCGCCTGCCGGGCAGCGCTCCGCTCTCCGTCAACGAGATATTGCGCTGGCCCGGCGCGGTGCAGACGGCCGCCCTGTCGCAGGATGCGCTGAACGAGGCGACACTGGCGGCCATGCGGGAGACTCTGGACGAACTGGTCGAGAGCCGCCAGCGCGAGGGCGCCAAGCTGAAGCAGCACATCCTCGACCGCCTGGCGGCTGCCGAAGCGCAGTTGGCCGGCCTGCAGCCGCTGCTGCCGGCGCTGGCCGCCGCCCAGCGCGAGAAACTGGCGGAACGCCTGCGCGACGCTCTGGGCGAGTCCGGCCACGAACGTCTGGCGCAGGAAGTCTCGCTGGCGGCGCAAAAAGCCGATATCGACGAGGAATGCTCACGCCTGACCACCCACTTTGCCGAAGTGCGCCGTGTGCTGAACCAGTCCGGCGCCGTCGGCAAGCGCCTTGATTTCCTGATGCAGGAACTGCACCGCGAAGCCAATACCCTGGGTTCGAAATCGGTGGCGGTGGAAACCTCGCGCGTCTCGCTCGAACTCAAGGTGCTGATCGAGCAGATGCGCGAACAGGTGCAGAATGTTGAATAACCGTAACCCGGAACGACCATGAACCCCAATCCCGCCCAAGGCGTGCTTTACATCGTCAGTGCGCCCTCCGGCGCCGGCAAGACCAGCCTGGTCAAGGCGCTGCTCAAAGCCGATCCTGCGATCCGCCTGTCGGTGTCCTACACCACGCGCGCGCCGCGCCCCGGCGAAACCGATGGTCGCGACTACCATTTCGTCAACCGCGAACGTTTCGAAATGATGCTGGCAGAAGGCGAGTTTCTCGAACACGCCGAGGTATACGGGAATTTCTACGGCACCTCGAAAGGCAGTATCGGCCGCGATCTCAATGCCGGCCGTGACATCCTGCTGGAGATCGACTGGCAGGGCGCAGACCAGGTGCGACAGCACTTTCCGCAATCGGCCTCGATATTCATTCTGCCGCCGTCGTTCAGTGCGCTGCGCACCCGCCTGGCCGGGCGCGGCCAGGACAGCGACGAGGTGATCGAGCGCCGGCTGGCCGCCGCCGCACACGACGTCGCTCACGCCGATGCGTTCGACTATATAATCGTCAATGATGACTTCGTCCAGGCCCGGCGGGCCCGGGGAGGCATCACCCGCAGCATTCGCCTCGAAGCAGCGCGCCAGTTCAAGCGGCACACCGCGCTGTTCGAGGAATTCCGACGTATCTAAGCGCACCCGCGCCCCCTGAAGCAGGAGTATCCGTATGGCCCGTATAACCGTTGATGATTGCCTTGAGATGTTCCCCAACCGTTTCGAGCTGACCCTCGCCGTAACCTACCGCGCACGCCAGCTGGCACAGGGCTCTCAGCCCATGGTCGAATCGAAGGACAAACCCATCGTCACCGCGCTGCGCGAAATCGCTGCCGGCAAAGTCGGGCGTGAAATCCTTAACCGGGGCCGTGCCTGAGCACTCACCCACAGGTCTACCGGCGCACGCCAGCTGCGCGCCGGCGATGACGCACGAATTCGAATCGCTGCGTCCTGCCCTGGCCTATCTGTCGGCTGAGGAAATCGGCCAGCTCGAGCAGGCCTACGAATTCAGCCGCAACGCCCACGAAGGGCAGTTCCGCAAAAGCGGCGAACCCTATATTTCCCATCCGCTCGCCGTCGCCGGCATTCTCGCCGGCTGGCATCTCGACGCGCAGACCCTGTGTGCCGCGCTGCTGCACGACGTGGTCGAGGACACCCCGGCCACGGCAAGCGAAATCGAGGCGCGCTTCGGCAAAGCGGTAGCGCTGCTGGTCGAGGGCGTCTCCAAGCTCGACAAACTGGCGTTTGCCTCCGAACAGCACGCGCAGGCGGAGAACTTCCGCAAGATGCTGCTGGCGATGGCGCAGGACGTGCGAGTGATCCTGGTCAAACTGGCCGACCGCACGCACAACATGCACACCATGGGTGCGATGCCGGCCGAAAAACGCAAACGCATCGCCAAGGAAACGCTGGAGATCTACGCCCCCATCGCCAACCGGCTGGGGCTGCATTCGGTCTATCAGGAACTGGAAGACCTCGGCTTCCGCTACAACCACCCCAACCGCTATCAGGTGCTGGCCAAGGCCGTCAAGGCGGCACGCGGCAACCGCCGCGAACTGGTCGACAAGATCAAGATCGCGCTGCAGGACAAGCTCGAGCAGTGCAAGATCGAGGCCACCATCAGTGGACGCGAGAAGCACCTCTACAGCATCTATCGCAAGATGCAGGAAAAGAATCTGGCGTTCTCCGAGGTGTTCGACATATACGGCTTCCGTGTGGTGGTACGCGATCAGCCGACCTGCTACCTGGCGCTGGGTGCCCTGCATTCGCTGTACAAACCCATCCCGGGCAAGTTCAAGGACTACATCGCGATTCCCAAGGCCAACGGCTACCAGTCGCTGCATTCCATCCTGTTCGGCCCCAACGGCACCCCGATCGAAATCCAGATCCGCACCGTCGACATGAACCGGCTGGCCGAGTCCGGCGTCGCTTCGCACTGGATGTACAAGTCCGCCGACACCGCGCTCAACGACGTGCAGACGCGTACCCACCGCTGGCTGCAATCGCTGCTCGACATCCAGGCCGACCACGGCGATTCGCCAGAATTCCTCGAGCACATCAAGGTCGACCTGTTCCCGGACGAGGTCTACGTATTCACGCCCAAGGGCAAGATCATGGCGCTGCCGCGTGGCGCCACGGCAGTCGACTTTGCCTTCGCCGTGCACACCGACGTCGGTTATCACTGCATTGCAGTCAAGATCAATTATGAGCTGATGCCCTTGCGCACCCAGCTTCGAAACGGCGACCACGTCGAAATCCTCACCGCTGCCAACGCCAGCCCCAACGCGGCCTGGCTGAACTTTGTCGTCACCGGCAAGGCACGCTCGCACATCCGCAACTACCTGCGCAATGCGCGCGTGGAGGAAGCGGCCTCACTGGGCGAGCGACTGCTCAATCACGCCATCACGGCGCTCCACCCCGAAACGGTGGAGCCCGAACCCGAGGTGTGGGAACGCCTGCTCAAGGATTACGGCATGCAAACCCGGGAGGAATTGTTTGCGGCCATCGGCCTGGGCGGGAAATTGCCGCTGGTGGTGGCACACCAGCTGCTGCACGTGCTGGGTGAAAAAACCGGCGAGCCGGCGCATCCCCATGCCATCAGCATTCGCGGCACCGAGGGCATCGCGGTCGAACTGGCGCAGTGCTGCCACCCGATTCCCGGCGACCCGATTCTCGGCTTCATCCACAAGGATCGCGGCCTCATCATCCACACCCACGACTGCCCGTCGATCCGGTCCTTCCGCACTGATCCCGACAAATGGCTCGACGTCGAATGGGAAGCCGAGCCCGGCCACATGTTCGACGTCTCGATCAAGGTCGTCGTCGGCAACCAGCGCGGCGTGCTGGCCAAGGTCGCCGCGGCGATCGCCGAGCACGGCTCCAACATCGGCAATGTCTCGATGGAAGAAGAGGACGGCAGCCCCTACACCGTGCTGTTCTTCACCGTGCAGGTGGAAAACCGCATGCATCTCGCCCGCGTGATGCGCGGCCTGCGCGTGCTGCCCGATGTGGTGCGCATTTTCCGCATCAAGGGCAAAAAGGACGGCCGCGCCGCACAAACCCAATAATCAGGCATCAGGAAACCAGCATGAACAAAAGCATCATCCAGACCGCCGACGCGCCAGCCGCGATCGGAACCTACTCGCAGGCCGTGCGGGTCGACCACACCGTCTACCTATCCGGCCAGATCGGCCTCGACCCCGCCTCCATGCAGATGGTCGACGGCATCGAGGCGCAGATCCACCAGGTGTTCAAGAACCTGGCTGCGGTGGCGGCCGCGGCAGGCGGATCGCTGGCCGACGTAGTGAAGCTGAACGTGTTTCTGATCGATCTCGGCCACTTTCCCAAGGTCAACGAAATCATGGCGCAGTATTTCGCGGAGCCCTACCCCGCACGCGCCGCGGTCGGCGTCGCCGCGCTGCCGCGCGGCGCACTGGTCGAGGCCGACGCCGTGATGGTGCTGGGCTGATTCGTTTGGCGCCTGAAACCCGGATATCCAGGAAGGACACGAAAAAATTCAAGAAAGAGCACTCAGGTGCGACGCGTGCCAATGCTGTGCCCCGTGCCTGCAGCTTCCCTATTCTTGGGTTTTCTTCGTGAGTTGCGTGGAGCCATGAGGCTTTCAGCTTGAAAGCGGCCTCGCCGTTTTCCTTTCCGGTCAGTCCGGCGCTCGCCGCCAAACTCGCCAAGCTGGGACTCACCCGCGACGCCGACCTGGTGCTGCATCTGCCGCTGCGCTGGGAAGACGAAACCCGCATCACGCCGATCCGCGACCTGCTGCCGGGACAGACGGCGCAGGTGCAGGCGGTGGTGCGCGAGGCCAGCGTCGCTTACCGGCCACGCCGCATGCTGACGGTGACGGTGGAAGATGCCGGCGGCGTGCTCGGCATCCGCTTTCTGAATTTTTATCCCAGCCATCTCAAGCTGTTCCAGCCAGGCGAAAGCTTCCGTTTCAACGGCGAAGTGCGCGGCGGTTTTCTGGGGCTGGAGATGGTGCATCCGCGCTTTGCCAAAGCCGATGACGCCACCCCACTTCCGACGCAGCTGACCCCCGTCTATCCCACCACCGCCGGGCTCGGCCAGGCCACGTTGCGCAAGGCGGTCGAACGCGCATTGGCAGCGCCGATTCCCGACACCCTGCCCGCCGGCTGGCTGAACGAGCTCGGACTGCCCGAGCTGGAGTCCAGCATCCGCCTGCTGCATCAGCCGCCGCTGGAGTGCGCACTCGCCGAACTCGAATCACGCCGCCACCCGGCGTGGCAACGCCTGGCTTTCGATGAATTGCTGGCGCAGCAACTGTCGCTGGGCATAGCACGCAAGCAGCGTAAATCGCGCCCAACCCAGCCGCTCCCTCACCGACAGCAGCTGACACATGCCTTCACTGAGGCCCTGCCGTTTGCGCTGACCACGGCACAGGCGCGCGCCTGGCTGGAAATCAGCGCCGACCTCGCGCAGCCGCATCCGATGCGCCGCCTGCTGCAGGGCGACGTCGGCAGCGGCAAGACCGTGGTGGCGGCGCTGGCCTGCCTGCAGGCAGTCGAGAACGGCTTCCAGGCCGCCTTCATGGCGCCGACCGAGATCCTCGCCGAGCAGCATTACCGCAAGCTGGCGCCGCCCTTGTCGGCACTGGGCGTGCGCTGTGCCTGGGTATCGGGCAGTCAGCGCAAGTCGGAGCGCACCGCAGCCTGGCAAGCGATTGCGACGGGCGAAGCCGACCTGGCATTCGGCACCCACGCGCTGTTTCAGGAGGCAGGCAGTTTCCAGCGGCTGGGGGTCGCGGTGGTCGACGAGCAGCACCGCTTCGGCGTCGGCCAGCGGCTGGCGCTGATGCAGAAGGGCACGGAACCGCACCAGTTGATGATGAGCGCAACGCCGATTCCACGCACGCTGGCGATGAGTTTTTTTGCCGATCTCGACGTCTCGGTAATCGACGAACTGCCGCCGGGGCGTACGCCGATCTTGACGAAATTAGTGAGCGCCGCGCGCCGCGACGACGTGCTGGCACGGGTGACGGACGCCTGCCTCGCCGGCGGCCAGCCCTACTGGGTGTGTCCGCTGATCGAGGAATCGGAGAAGCTGCAATTGCAGACCGCGCAGGACACCTATGCGACCCTGACCGAACAGTTGCCCGACCTGAGGATCGGCCTGGTGCACGGCCGGCTGAAGCCGGACGAGAAACAGGCAGTGATGACGGCCTTCCTGGCACATGAGATCGACCTGCTGGTGGCGACCACGGTGATCGAGGTCGGCGTCGACGTGCCCAATGCCGCGCTGATGGTGATCGAGCACGCCGAGCGCATGGGGCTCGCGCAATTGCACCAGCTGCGCGGACGGGTCGGGCGCGGCAGCCGCGAATCGGTGTGCGTGCTGCTGTACGAAACCCCGCTGTCGGAACTGGCACGCGCGCGGCTCAAGGTCATTTTCGAACTGACCGACGGTTTCGAGATTGCACGCCAGGATTTGCTGCTGCGCGGTCCGGGCGAGTTTCTCGGCAGTCGTCAGAGCGGCCTGCCCATGTTGCGCTTTGCCGATCTGGAGCGCGACGCGGCGCTGCTGGAACGCGCGCGCGACTATGCCCAGCGCTGTCTCAGTGCGCATCCGGAAATCGCGGCGCGCCACATCGAACGCTGGCTGGGCAGCCGCGCAGGGCTGTCACAGACCTGACTGATGCCACAGGCTCAACGCCGGGACATAGGTCAATAGCACAAGCCACACGAGCATCAGCGCCAGAAAAGGCAGCGCCGCCCTGAACACCGAAAACACCGGTTGCCGGAAACGCTGGCTGGCGAGATAAAGATTGATCCCGACCGGCGGCGTGAGGTAACCGATTTCCAGATTGGCGAGGATGACGATTCCCAGATGCACCGGGTGGATTCCGAAGTGCGCCGCCAGCGGCAGCAACAGCGGTGTGACGATGACGATGGCGGAAAAAATATCCATCATGCAGCCGACCGCCAGCAGGGCGAGGTTCATCCACATCAGAAATTCAAGCGGGCTGGTGACCTGGGCCTGGATCCATTCGAGCAGGTGCATCGGCAGCTGCGCGTCGATGAGCAGGTTGGTGAGTCCCAGGCTCAAACCCAGAATAATGAAGAGGCTGCCGACCAGCACCGCAGCTTCATAAACGACCCACACCATGGATTTCACATCGATGGTGCGATGAATCAGCGTTTCGAGCACGAGCGCATACAGCGCGGTGCAGGCAGCGAGCTCGGCGACGGTCAACACGCCGCCTGCCAGCCCGCCTATCACACCAACGGGCAGCAGGAGATCGGCCCAGCCTTCACGCGCGGCCGCGGCGAGCTCACGCAGCCGGAAGGGATGACGGGGGGCGCCGCGCGCGCCGCGCAACAGGGCATAGCCGCCCACCATCACAAACAGCAGCAAGGTCGGCAGCAGGCCGGCGACGAAGAGATCACCGATATCGACCTGTGCCACCACGCCATACAACAGCACGGCCAGGCTGGGCGGCAGCAACAACCCCATCGAGCCGCCCGCCGTGACAAGCCCGAGCGCGAATTTCTCAGGGTACAGCTCGCGCTTCAGCATGGGATACAGCAGTCCGCCAAGTGCCAGAATCGTGACGCCCGACGCACCGGAAAAAGCAGTGAACACCATGCACGTTCCCGTCGTGACCCAGGCGATTCCAGCCGGCATCCAGCCCAGCAGCGCGTTGAAAAAGCGCACCAGCCGCCGCGCCGCCCCCCCTTGCCCCAACGTTGCCCCGGCCAGCACGAAGAGCGGTATCGCCACCAGGCTGGGCGATGCGGCGAGCCGCGCGAACTCGACCATCAGCAGTGCAGGGTCAAGCTGCGCCTCGCGTGTGGCGGTGAGCGCCGCGGCCCCCAGCACGATAAAGAGCGGCATGCCGACCAGGGCCAGCACAACCAGGAGAAGGGCCGTCACGCAGCGTTCTCCTGTGTTGCCAGCATGGCCCGCAGCAGAAAATGCAGCGCCAGTAGCCCGAACGCAACGGGCAGAATCAATCCCAGCCAGCCCAGCCAAACAGCATCCGCCGACTGATACTGCATCGTATCCTGCCAGTAAACCCACGCGGCTGGCGTGAGCAGCGCACAAACGACAGCGGCGGCCAGGTTGAAGGGCAGCGCAGTCAGTCTTTTCCAGCGGGGACGCGCCGCAAGATTGGCGGGATCGAGGTGCAGATGGCGTTGCGCCACGACTGCCAGCGCGGCGCCTGGCAGTGCGACCCACAGGACCAACTGGCGCAGTGCCAGGTCGCCGCCGGGCAGGGTGGCATGGAACAGATTGCGTCCGACAATATCGGCCACCGACAGCGCCAGAATGATGGCGTAGGCGAGTAGTGCCGCACCAAGCTCAACCCGGCTCAGGTTTTTTTCCAGCCAGCGGCAGGCGCGCAGCACGCCCATCTTATTTCTTGCCGCTGCGATGACCGGCGAGCGCGGCATCCACCTGCCGGTCGAGCTCGGCAGACAAATACCCCTGGGCTTCCAGCATGCTGACCGCCTTGCGGCTGAGTGCGGTCTGTTCGGCGAGGTCGATTTTTTGCAGGCCCGCCATCGGCTGGGTGCTTTTGGTCAACACGGCAAGCGATTTCAGGTCATCGCGCCGTGTGTCGGCAATCAGTTTTTGTGAAAGCGGCACACCTGTGCTTTTCAGCAGCGCTTGCAGATCGGCAGGCAACCCGGCGTAAAACTTGCTGGACACCACGACTGCGCCAATACCGGTCGCCATGGGTTGCGTGCTCATGTACGGCGTCTTGCCTGACCATTGCAGGGCGATGCTGGCGAGCGGCGTGCTCACCACGGTATCGACAAGTCCGGTGGAGAGGCCGGTGTAGACTTCGGTAATCGGCAGCGAAACGGGTGACCAGCCGTTCGCATTGAGGAAGGCACCGATGAAGCGATCGCCCTGCCATTGCCAGATGCGGCGGCGTGCAAGTTCATCCAGAGTCGCCAGCGGTCTGGACGAGAAGAAGTGGATGTTGCCCACCTCCATCCAAGCGACAAGCTCATACTGATTCTTGCGGAATCCGGCATCGATCGCAGGCTGGATTCTGGCGCGCACGGCGTCGATTTCGGCGTGGTCGCGAAACAGAAAAGGCGTCTCGAGAATGCGTGCCGGCGAAAAAATCTCCCCGATGCCATGGCCCGACAGCGCCGCCCCCTGCAACTGGCCGAAGCGGATCTTCTTCAGCATGTCGGGCTCGTCGCCCGAGATGCCGCCTGGGTAGAACTTGACCGTGAGCCGACCCTGGCTCCTGGCTGCCAACTCCCTGCCCCAGGCGTCGAATGCTTTCATCCAGGTCGATCCGGCAGGTGCGAGGGTAGCGAATTTGAGCACGTAGGCATCAGCCGCGCGGGCTGCAGGTGCTCCCAATAGTGCAAAAGCGCACAAGGCTTTGAACAGGTTTCTGCGCATCAAAATAAATCCTCCTCCTGGGCAAGCAACGCAGCGGCCTGCTTCCTGGCCAGTGCGTTGGCGAGATTGAGATCGGGGTCGGCGCTGGCGGGCGCGTCGAGCACGCGATGCAGCGTGGCATGAAACGCTTCACGCTCTCCCATCTGCCGCAACAGATAGCGCGCTCGATATACATCAACCAGCAGCAAGCGGTTCTGATTGAGTTCCGCAGCACGATCGAAGTGCCAGGCCGCACGAATGAAGTCGCCCCCAAACATCGGGGCACGCCCGCCGTAATACACGCCGAAAAACACATGCGCGCCGCCGTGATAATAGGTTTCGTCGAGCGCCAACACGCGCTGCATCAATGCCTCGACGCGTGGCAACTCGGCAAGCCGCGCAGGGTCGTCAAGCTGGAGTTCGATCCATTTCCCCCACGACGATGCGGTCCAGAACAATGCGGGCACAGCCCGCGCGTCGAGCCTTGTCAAGGCCTGCTGCAGATTCGCCATCTCGCCCGTGAGCGTTGCCTGCGTCACCCCCGCATGGCCGAGCGCGATCAGCGCGTGTTCGCGCGCACGCTGATACAAAGCTATCGCGCGCGCATGGTCGCCGGGCTCGACAAAGCCCAGCGCATAGCCGTAAAACCCCATTGCAGCCTGCACCCGATACGCCGCATTACCGGGATCGGCGAGCAGCAGGGCTTCGATCATCTTGAGATTGGCGGGGATACTTGCGCGCGCGAGTTCGAGATCGGTCTCGCGGTTCATCGCTGCCACGCCGTGGTCGATCAAGGGCGACGCACTGCGCGCGACAAGCTGGCTGGTCGAGCACCCTGACAGGGTCAGCAATGCAATAGCCACGCCTGCAGAGGCAGCATGGCACCGCAGGATGCGTAAAGGCATTCGGTCTCCTCGTTTGTATCGTTGGAATGCGGCTGCCATGCTAGCACCGTCCGAATGTCTCCGCCGCTTTGGCATAATGCTTGTTTTATCCTGGACTCCGCAGTGACCGCTTCACGGCACGATCCCCGCCGCCACATCAGTCTGCAGCATGGATGGATGGCACACCCCTTTCGTGCACCGCGCGCATTGCGCGGCTGGCTATCTGACCGCGGTTCGCTTACCCGGCGCCTGAGGGCGCGCCATGCCGATTTCAGGGTCAGTCCGGTCGCACGCGGGCTCGCGCCGCCGTTTTTCGATGAAGCTCAGACATTGCGGTTGAACCCTAAAGCGCTTGCCTACGTGCGCGATGTTTTGCTGATGGGCGGCGGCCACATCCGGGTCTTTGCCCACAGCGTGCTGCCCCGCGCCAGCCTGCGCGGTGGCTGGTGTGGAATCACCCGGCTGGGGACGAAGCCTCTGGGAGAAGCGCTGTTTACCGATCCGCATATCCGTCGGCTTGGCCTGACGAGTCGCCGGCTCGATGCACGCCACCCCCTCTACCGTGCAGCCAAACGCCATACCGGGCTCACTGTCCAGCACCTTTGGGCACGTCGCTCGGTGTTCTGCCTCAACGGACGCCCGCTGCTGGTGACCGAAGTTTTTCTGCCTGCCATCAACACGCCATGACCCTGACCGAACGCCTGTCCCATTACGAAAAACTGATGCGGCTCGACAAGCCGATCGGCATTCTGCTGCTGCTGTGGCCCACGCTGTGGGCACAATGGCTGGCCAGCAACGGCGATCCGGACTGGCTGATCCTGTGGATTTTCGTCATGGGCGTGGTGCTGATGCGCTCGGCCGGCTGCGTCATCAACGACTACGCCGACCGCGGATTCGACCCGCACGTGGCGCGCACCCGCGAGCGTCCACTGGCCGCCGGCAAGGTGTCGCCGAAGGAGGCATTGCTGCTGGCGGCCGGGCTTTCCCTGCTGGCCTTTCTGCTAATCCTGCCGCTCAACACGCTGGTGCTGAAGCTGTCGGTGGTCGCGCTGTTCCTCGCCGCAAGCTACCCCTTCACCAAGCGCTTTTTCGCGATTCCGCAGGCCTATCTCGGCATTGCCTTCGGCTTCGGCATTCCGATGAGCTATGCCGCGCTATGGGGCGAGGTGCCGCTTGAAGCCTGGGTCTTGCTGGCGGCCAACGTGTTCTGGGCCGTGGCTTACGACACGCAATACGCCATGGTCGACCGAGAAGACGACCTCAAGATCGGCATCAAGACCTCCGCGATCACCTTCGGCCGTTTTGATCTGGCCGCCATAGCAGTGTGCTATGCGGCAACGCTGGGGCTGTTCGGATGGGTCGGGTTGCAGCGGGAAATGGGCGTGGCGTTCTATGGTGGACTGGCGGTGGCAGCCGCCATTGCGCTCTACCACATGAAGCTGATCCGGCTGCGCGATCCGCAGCAATGCTTCCGCGCCTTCCTGCACAACACCTGGTTCGGCGCCGCGGTGTTCGGCGGCATCGCGCTCCACTTCTGGTTGCGCAATTTATGACGGGCAGGCCACCCGCGACTGCTGGCTGTTGGGATAGGCCTGCTTGATCCCGCTGAGGCCTTTCAGCGCATCCGGGTCCTCGCTGCGAATCACGAAGTAAAATCCCGTCCCCTGGCGAGGTAACACCTCGACACGCGTACCCAGTACGCCTTTGCTCTCGAGTTCCCTGACACGCCTTCCTGCCGCTTCATCGTTGGCGAACAGCCCCAGCGAAATGGCGTTGCGCCACGCAGCATCCGTCACCACAAAGGCATCCTGCACCCCCGCCACGGTCAGCTCGTTGAGTTTGGCCGCCGCCGACTCGGGGCTGGGCAAAGGCGGAAAAATGACCCAGCGCCGGGTATTCATCGGCACCTCAGTGAACGACATCACCCGCTCGCCAGCCATATTCTTGAGCTGTTCGCGCACTTGCGCGAATTCATCCAGAGTCAAGCCGCGCCACTCGATGCAGAACGCTTCGGCTGCTGCACCCTGCGGCAGCGGCGTTTTCGTCGGTGCCGGTGCAGAGGCTGATTGACTGCGCAGGCTGAGGCGATCAATGTTCATCGGCGCATTCTGTCCCGTTGCAGCCTGCGGCCAATGGCTGCGTCCCACAAAGAACCCGGCCACGGCCAGGTTCAGTACCAGCAATGCCAAAGCAATCCATTTCATTGCGAGTTCTCTCCTCTGGCCACGCAGTCTATGCCTTCAAGTATCAGGGCCGGCACCTGTTCGGCAGTCACGGCCAGATACTGCGCCACCATGCCGGCGTCGCCTCCCGTCAGCAGGCAGCGTGGGGGCATCCCGGAAGCCTCGGCCAGCCGCGCATACTGCAGCTGAATGGCTCCGCACAGTGCAGCCACGATCCCGCTTTCCACCGCATCCGCCGTCATGCGTGGGAACACCTGCCACTGGCCGGCCGCTTCAGCAATCTGCGCCGCTCCCTGCAGAAGCGCCTGCCGCATCAGGGCGGCACCGGGCACGATCACGCCGCCCAGGAACGTGCCATCGGCCGACAGCGCATCCACGGTCATCGCCGTCCCGACCGACACCACCAGAACAGGTTCGCGGGTGCGCTGACGCGCGCCGATCAGTCCCATCCAGCGGTCGACACCGAGTTGCCGCGGGTTCAAATAGCTGTTTTTCAGGTCTGCAAAACCAGCCTCGGCCTGCAGCCAGGTCGAGGCAATGCCTGCCTCCCCGAGCAGCACGGCAAGCTGCTTTTCCTTGGCGGGGTGCGCCACACTGGCGATGAAGCAGGACGTAGCGACCGTCAACTGCGCCTGCAAGACCGACCAGTCAACGTAATCGCACCTGCCCTGCATGCGCCACTGTCCGTCTTCCACCACAGCCCATTTCAGGCTCGTGTTGCCGGCATCGATCAGCAACCGGCATCGTGTCATCGCACGGCATCCAGGCGGAGGCTGATTTCGCCTCCGCTGTAAGGAATCAGCGTCGAGTCCGCGTCGCGCAGCAGAAAGGCTCCCGTTTCGTCGACACCCGACGCCACGCCCTGAACACTGCGCGCATCCGGCAGAGTCAGCGCCACGGCTTTGCCCGCATAGGCATCCAGCGCCTGCCACTCCCCGCGCAAGGCGGCGAATCCGTCCCGGCGAAACCGCGTCAGCACCGCATGCAACTCCAGCAGGCAATCGGCCAGCAATTGATTGCGGCCCACCGTCACGCCCATTTCAGCCAGATCGACCACGGCCTGGTCGACCGCATCGCGCTGCACCGCGTTCAGCCGGACATTGAGCCCGATGCCGACCACCGCGAAGGCGGCCCCGTGCATGTCCCCCTGCACCTCGACCAGGATTCCGGCCAGTTTGCGATAATCCACCAGCACATCGTTGGGCCATTTCAGGCGCGCCAGGGGGCAGCTGTGGCGATTCACCGCACGCGCGATCGCCAGGCCCACCGCCAGGCTCAGCCCCGCCAGCGATTGCAGGCCGCTGTCGAAGCGCCATAAGGTAGAAAAGGTAAGGCTGCCACCCGGCACCGAATGCCAGAGGCGGCCGCGCCGACCTTTGCCGGAAAGCTGATGTTCGCTGCAGAACAAGGTGCCATCCGCCGCGCCGTTCAAGGCAGCCGCCATCAGGGACGTGTTGGTCGAATCCACGCTATCCAGCACATGAATCGTGTAAACCTCTGCAGTGGGTCCCAGATGCTGTGCAATGACAGTGCCATCCAGCCACTCGACGGGCTCGGGCAGGCGGTAGCCGCGTCCGCGCACCGCATGGATCGTCAGGCCCATGGCCTCGGCCTGGGCGAGCACGTTGAAGATACTGGAGCGGGATAGACCGAATTCTGCCGCCAGCGCCTGACCCGAATGAAAGCGGCCATCTGACAGACGGCGAAGGATCGGGAACAACGCTTTGTGGAGACGGTTATGCACCCGCCAAATTTTACATGGCTTGGGGGCGCGGTTTCCCGCGCAATAAAAAACCCCCTCTTTTTGGGAGGGGGTTTTGTTGTATCCGAAGGGTTGTGGTCTTCGGGTACGTATAAGGAGTCTGACGATGACCTACTTTCACAGGCGAATGCCTACTATCATTGGCGCGGGAGCGTTTCA
>JAIBFE010000050.1 GCA_019459705.1 Thiobacillus sp.
CGACGTCGGCGCCCTTGGTGAAGATGCCGCCGCCGAGTCGGGCGAAGATGGAGATCAGCGAACCGCCGAAGGCCAGGCCGACCAGCGCGTGCGTCGCGGCTTCGGTGCTTTCGCCCAGCACCAGGGTGAGCACGGCGTAGTAGCCGGCCACGCCGAGCAGGCCCAGGCCGACCACCAGCATGCCGGTGATGGCCCCGCCCTTGAAGGCGACGTTGAGCGCGGCGTTGAGGCCTTGCGAGGCCGCCTCGGCGGTACGCACGTTGGCGCGCACCGAGACGTTCATGCCGATGTAGCCGGTGAGACCGGAGAGGAAGGCGCCGAGCGCGAAGCCGACCGCAGTCTGCCAGCCCAGCGAAGCAAAAATCGCGATCAGCAGGATGACGCCGACGATGCCGATGGTGGTGTACTGCCGGTTCAGGTAGGCGGATGCGCCTTCCTGAACCGCCGCGGCGATTTCGCGCATGCGGTCATTGCCGGTCGGCAGCCCCAGAATCCACTTGATTGACACGATCCCGTAGAGCAGTGCGACCACCGCTGCCACGAGAGCAAACAGCAAGCCTTCGTTCATTATCATTTCTCCTCCAAGTCCAAAAAAAACGGCAGCTTTCGCCACCGTCCCCAATCACACCTACTTGCCCATCGCCAGGCCGCCTTCGAAGCGTGTGCCCGGCTCAAACCCGAAAATCCGGTCGAGCTCCAGTTCCCGGATGAGTTGATCGACCGCCCCCTGCCCATGCTCGCGCTGCACCTCGGACAAGATCAGCTTGGCTGAATTGCCGTTGTAGAAGCCGCCGAAATCGGCTTGCACCTTGAGGAGTTGCTTGGCGCGGTCGAGAGTCATTGTTTTTAGATATCAGGGGCCAGGATTTAGGATCTAGGGGCTAGGGTTGGTGCGGGCGGAGCCCGCGCCTATTGAATGCGCGGCGTAGCCGCTCAATCCCTAGCTCCTAGTCCTAGCCCCTAACTCCTCAGAGCTTGAACGCCGGCAGCTTCTTCGCCACCGCGACGTTCTTCAGCGTCACGTAGACCGGCAGGCCGTCCTTGTACTTCGGATAGTCCTCGCCCTGGATCAGCGGCGTCAGATAGCGCTTGCACTTGTCGGTGATGCCGAAGCCGTCCCGGGTGATGAAGTCGCGCGGCATGAACTTCTCGACGTTGGCGACCTTGGACAGCGGCGCCATGCCGATCTTGTACTTGTAGGGCTTGCCGGAAATGCGGTCGACCGGCGGCATCACCGAGTTGTGGCCCTTGACCGCGAGTTCGACGGCTTTCTTGCCGAGCTCGTAGGCCTGCTTGACGTCG
>JAIBFE010000078.1 GCA_019459705.1 Thiobacillus sp.
AGGCCGACGGCGGCACCCTGTTCCTCGACGAGGTGGGCGAAGTCTCCGCCGCCTTCCAGTCCAAGCTGCTGCGCGTGCTGCAGGAAGGCGAGCTGGAGCGCGTCGGCGGCGTCCGCACCATCAAGGTCGACGTGCGCGTCATCGCCGCCACCCACCGCGACCTCGAAGCCGAGGTCGAGGCCGGGCGCTTCCGCGAGGACTTGTACTACCGCCTCAACGTGATGCCGATCTACCTGCCCGCCCTGCGCGAACGGATGGAAGACATCCCCGACATTGCCCGTTTCCTGGTCGACAAGATCGGCCGCCAGCAGGGCCGCGAACTCGGGCTCACCGAGGCTGCGCTGCGCGTGCTGATGCACCACGACTGGCCGGGCAACGTGCGCGAACTGGAAAACTGCCTGGAGCGCGCCGCCGTGCTGACCGAAGGCAACGTGATCGACCGCGACGCCATCCTGCTCACCGGCATCGACGAGAAGGTCTCGATGGGACGCGGCGCGATCCAGGCGGTCGATCTCGACGACCCCAACCTGGACGAGCGGGAACGCGTCATCGCCGCGCTGGAACAGGCCGGCTGGGTGCAGGCCAAGGCCGCGCGCCTGCTCGACATGACGCCGCGCCAGATCGCCTATCGCATCCAGATCCTGAAGATCAAGGTACGGCAGATATGAGCCTGTTCGCCCCCTGCAAGGGCAAGACCGCCTGCCGCGACGACGGCGAACAGTGCCTGACGTGCGGGCGCAGCTTCGAGGAAATCGCCCGCACCCGCAAACTGATCGAGGCGTTGGCCGACTTCGCCTGCGCACAGGGCTACGACAATGCGGATGAATTCGCCGCCTACGTCGCGCGCAAGCTGGAGAAAAAGATCAGGCACCGCCAAAGGGACGGGAGCGTCTGAGCACGCGGGAAAAAAGCATCCTGGCCCCGCACCCGGCATCGGAAACGCCGGAAGTCAATTCAAACCATCAATCAGCAGGCGGCCCGACGCCGCCGCCGTCTCCCATCGATCCGGCTCGCCACCCCATTGCAAGGGGAAAATTAGTATCTGGCTATTTTGTTGTGTTCATAAGCTGTACTAGTCTGAGTGTGCTTTTCCCCCCGATAAAAATCACCAGGAGACTGAGATGAGCAAGAAAGACAGCAAACCCTCCACGAATACCGAAACCCAACTGAGCCGGCGCAATTTTCTCGGCGCAGCCGCTGCCACCGCGACCGGCGCCGCGGCGCTCGGTTTTCCCTCGATCGTCAAGGCGCAGGCGCCGATCAGCCTGCGCTTCCAGAGCACATGGCCGGCCAAGGACATCTTCCACGAATATGCGATGGACTTCGCCAGCAAGGTAAATGCGATGTCCGGCAAGGAACTGCGGATCGAGGTGCTGCCCGCGGGCGCGGTGGTCAAGGCATTCGATCTGCTCGATGCGGTGAACAAGGGCACGCTCGACGGCGGTCATGGCGTGGTGGCCTACTGGTATGGCAAGAATTCGGCCGTGGCGCTGTGGGGCTCCGGCCCGGCCTTCGGCATGGATCCGAACATGGTGCTGGCCTGGCACTACTACGGCGGGGGCAAGGAACTGCTGGATGAAATCTACAAGGGCATGAACATGGACGTGGTGTCGATGCTCTACGGCCCGATGCCGACCCAGCCCTTCGGCTGGTTCAAGAAGCCGATCACCAACGTCGAACAGATGAAGGGCGTCAAGTTCCGCACGGTGGGCCTGGCGGTCGACATGTACAAGGACATGGGCGCCGCGGTGAACCCGCTGCCCGGCGGCGAGATCGTGCCGGCCATGGACCGCGGCCTGCTCGATGCGGCCGAATTCAACAATGCGTCTTCAGACAACCTGCTCGGGTTCCCGGACGTGGCCAAGGTCTGCATGCTGCAGAGCTTCCACCAGTGCAGCGAGCA
>JAIBFE010000092.1 GCA_019459705.1 Thiobacillus sp.
ATCCTCGCCGAAATCGAAGAGGAAATCGGCAAGACGCTGATCGCCTCGCTGGAAAAGGAAATCACCGTCGTCACCCACGCCGACATCAAGGAAGCGAGCGGCAAGCCGGGTGCAATGAAGCTGCGTTATGCCAACAAGGAAGGCGTCGAGTCGGTGTTCGACTGCGACGTTATCCTGATGGCCACCGGCAAGCGCCCCGACACCAGCAGGCTCAACCTCGACAAGGTCGGCGTCGCGCTCGACGGCGCGGCGATCAAGGTCAACGCCCGCTGCCAGACCAGCACGCCGCACATCTACGCGGTGGGCGACGTGATCGGCGGCTACATGCTCGCCCACACCGCCGCCACCCAGGGCCGCGTCGCCGCCGACAACCTGCTCGGCCATGGCAGCGAATACGACCAGGACAAGGACTGCGGCGTCACCTTCTCGCGCCCGCAGGCCGGTTTCGTCGGCTTGAGCGTCGCGCAGGCCAAGGCCAAGGGCATCGACGCGGTGGAGGCCAAGATGCCGATGAGCATTGACGCCAAGGCGATGATCACCGGCGAGACCGAGGGCATGATCAAGCTGGTAGCCGACAAGGCCAGCGGCCGCATTATCGGCGTGCACTACCTCGCCGACCACACTGACACCCTGATCGGCATCGGCGTGATGATGGTGGCCGGCGAAATGACGCTGACCCAGGTCGCCAAGGCGATCTTCCCGCACCCGACGCAGACCGAACTGTTCGGCGAACTGGCGCGGCGGTTGCTGAACCGCCTGCGGCGCACGGCGAAGAAGTAAGCCTTTCCCAAGTACCAACGACAAGGGCCGCAGATGCGGCCCTTGTCGTTTTCAGCGTAATCACAAAGCGCAGTGACTGAAGCGTAGGAAGTCAGCCTACGGCCAGAAGCTGCCGCTCGAGGTAACAAATATGGAGGTCTGCGTTGCGTCCCTAAGCGGTCAGCCAACGTTTTAATTCACCGGCGCTGCGCGGCTTTATCGCGCAGCGTCCGGTGCAATGATGTGTTGGGCTGCTACTGTCCCTTAGCCCAAGTCTCTAAAGGCGCTTTCCATAGGTTGAGGTTGTATTCATCCGCAAGCCGAAAAACCTTATGGCCTTCTCCGGAGTCCAGCGTAATCTCCTTGAAGGTTACATCGCTGGGCAAATGGCCTGCACAGGATCCGAATTTATCATCTTTGCTATCTAAAATTGACAAGACTCGGCCCCTAACTTTAGTGTAATCGATGGCAACTCGGCTGGCGCCCACCGGACATCCCGCCAGTAACACATAGTTAACTTTTGGATTGGCGATCAGCCCAGAAGCGACTAACGCGGTACTTGACCCCAACGAGAAACCGCTCACGGTAATGTTCTCGGGGGCAACACCTTTCGTCAGTAAATTCTGAACGTATTGTGCAATCTTTGCGGCATATGCCTGAGCTTGTTCATCGCTGTCCGTCATATCGGATGTTCGTAACTCGAAAAACACGTTGAATCCGGAGTCACGAAGTGCTTGGGCGATCTTTTGATAATCTTTTGCGACAGCACTACTCGCTTGCTTGACGCAACAGCCTTGCATATAGATCAAATGCCTTTCTGCGGCATTGGACATATGCGGAAAACCTGTCATCAGGACGGCGCCTGAAATTAGAACTGCCAACATTTTCATAAATTTCCCCCTATTAAAGTTGCCGCCTCAGGGTGAAAGTAGGCCGCACGGCGGTAGGTTTGCAGCCCAACAGTTAATCAAGAGCCCCATGGGTCTGGACATTTATTAATATAGAGACGGCTGTCATGGCGGCTTATCTTGATGGCTTTTAAATTTCTTCTACTTGCCCGGTCTCTACATTACGTCATGAAAAAGGAGGCCGGTGCTAGGCGGATTATGCATCTGTTAAGGAAGCTAAACGATTAGCGAGAAGTCTGGGGTCTGGTTTGGAATTGGCTGTTCTCGCAGCAAGAACAGACGCTCATAGAACAAGCATCGAAGGTCTCTTATGGGTCGAATTCGGACGGAGTCAACAGGGCCCGGATCGCATCATTTTTTTCCAGCATTCCAAGCAGGTATTGCTGCCCGCTTCCGTTGCCCCCTACTTCGGCGGCGCGACCGAACCCGCGTAGAACACCTCGCACTCTCCACCCGGGAAAAGCCTTCCCACCTGCTTGAGCAGCCTGACCACCGGCCCGGTGAGTGCCTTGAGGGTGCTCGGTTTTTCAACCACCGGATTCTTGAAGGCGCCACGGATGGTTTGCTGCGCCCGGACGCAGCCCTTGTCGTCGATCAAGGCCACGGTCACGTCATCGAATCGCTCGTTGACAAAATCGAGTCCGCCTTGGAGGGCGACCCGGTTCTGGTTCGTCGCCATGGCCACGTCCTGCGATCGCGCAACGCCGTGCTCGACTTTCCAGTCCGAGACGAGCGTCCGGATCACGCTGCGGCCTTCCGATCCTTGCAGGACGCTGGCAATGCCGTAGCCGTTGGTGACCGCCCGGCCGACAGGCCGGGCAAAGAAGAAGGCGCCCAGGTCGACGAGGTTGAAGGTCTGGCTGGATTCGAAGCGGGCGAACTCCTGATCGAGGTTGCGGCCCTCGAGGATGAGGTTTTTTCCGCGCAGCGAGACCTGGCCGTGCATGGTCTGCTTCATTTTTTTAATGGCCTTGCCCTGCATCGACAGGCTTGCGCTGAGGTCCACCGAGCCCTCCGGGACATTTTTCGGCGACAGGTGTTTGAGGAAGGCATCGAGGTGGAACTGCGACAGGGTATAGCGGACCTGGTAGCGAGGAAGCGCGCCGGTAAAGTCTCCCCGGATGTCCCCCGAACCCTGTCCAGAGTAGGCCCGCATCGTGAGCGGCTTGGCATCGAAGACCCCGCGCTGCCCGGCTAGCGTGAATTTCAGGTCGGATGCGGCGTACTCCTTGGTCCGGACTGCCCCGCAGACGACCTCCGCCGCGAGGGCAAGGTTCTTCATGATGCCCGGGCGATCCCGGTTCGAAAGCTGCAGGTGGCGGACGTTCAGGCTGCATTCGGCGGCCTCGAAGCCTTTTCCGGATTGCCTGTCCAGGTAGCGGAGCGTCCCGTCTGAAACAGTCATTTTTGCCAGGTTCAGGTCGGGCAAGTGTCCACGGTGCTCTCCCGATTTCTGGTAGTTGAACCTGCCATCGCGATCCCGCTCGATGGACAGGTGCGGCTGCTCAAGCACGATCGTCTTGATCCGGACGTCCTTGTCGAGCAGGGCGAGGAAATCGACCCCGATTCGGGCCTTTCTTGCGGTAACGAGCTCCGTCCCCCGGTTGCGGATATGCACGTCCTCGAGCGTGACCAGCAAGCCGGGGAAGAAGCCGATTCCCAAACGCCCCTTGACGCTGACGTCCATCCCCGCGATATCCGAGGCGGCCGCTTCAAGTCGGGGCTTGTAGGCGTTGATATCCAGGAAAAGAAACAGGGCGATCGCGGCGAAGGCAAGCAGTCCGATGAGCGCGCCGGCTGCATAGGTAATGGCTTTGAGTGTTTTTGACATGGGCCTGATCCAAGCGCGTGCAAGCTTTACCGGAGTCCTTTACGTGTTTACGACAATTTAATCCAAAGCCTTGCTGCATGGTGAGTTATGAACGGCGTGTGCGGCTGGCCATAAAAAAGCGGCCCGCTTCCGGGGGCCGCTTTCAACTGCACTTGCAGGGCTCTGACTGGCGTCAGCCGAACAGCCCCCTGAAGAACAAGCGAATGCTGTCCCACACGCGGCGGAAGAAGCCACCCTCTTCAACCGCCTCAAGCGCAACCAGCGGCGCCTGCGTGATGACCTTGCCGTCGGCACCCACCAGTTCGACGCGCCCGAGCGGTGCGCCTGCAGCAACGGGCGCAACCACGTCGTCCTCGGCGAGCACGACACGGGTCTGGTAGCCCTCGGCTGCGCGCTTGGGCAGCGCGGCGGCGAAGTCGGTGGCGACGCCGGCCTTGACGGTGCGCGCGGCGCCTTTCCAGACGTCCACGCTCTGCACCGTTTCGCCCTTCTTGAAGAAAGTCTTGCTGTCGAAGAAGTTGAAGCCGTAGCCGAGCAGCTTGGCGGTCTCGGTCGCGCGTGCTTCCTCGCTGTCGGTGCCGAACACCACGGCGATGAGGCGCTGGTCGTTGCGCTTGGCGGAGGCGACCAGGCAGTAGCCGGCTTCCTCGGTGTGGCCGGTCTTCAGGCCGTCGACGCTGGAATCGCGCCACAGCAACAGGTTGCGGTTCGGCTGGCGGATGTTGTTCCAGACGAATTCCTTTTCCTTGTACAGCGAGTAGTGCGCGGGATCCTCGAGGATGATGGCGCGCGCGAGCTTCGCCATGTCGAGCGCGCTGGAGTAATGGCTGGGATCGGGCCAGCCGGTGGCGTTGGCGAAGTTCGTGTCGGCAAGCCCCAGGCGCTTGGCTTCCTGGTTCATCATCGAGGCGAAGGTCTCCTCGCCGCCGGCGATGTGTTCGGCAAGCGCGATGCTGGCGTCGTTGCCCGACTGCACGATGATGCCGCGCAGCAGGTCGCTCACCGCGACCTGGTTGCCGACCATGACGAACATCTTCGAGCCACCCATGCGCCAGGCTTTCTCGCTGATGGTGACGAGGTCGCTCTCCTTCAGGCGGCCGCGCTGCAGTTCGAGCGCGGCGACATGCGAGGTCATCAGCTTGGTCAGGCTGGCGGGCGGCAGGCGCTGGCTGCCCAGCAGGTCGCCCAGCCCCCAGCCCCAGGCGGCGTCCATCAGCACCCCCGATTTGGCGGCCAGCAGCGGGGGCGGGGGGAGGCCCGCGTCACTCCCCGCGCCCCG
>JAIBFE010000097.1 GCA_019459705.1 Thiobacillus sp.
ACGGCATCGCCATCGAGCAGTTGCCGAACCAGCCCTACTTCAACCAGGTCACCGTCCATGCGTACATGGACCTCCTTTCCGCCGCGCGCCTGGCGAACATGAGCAGCGATGAATTCGCCGCGCTGAATGCCGCCTTCCCGCGCAAGCTGATCCGCTCCGATTCGCCGGTCAATCTTCTGGTTCCCGTCGACAAGTCCGACAAATTCCAGCGCAATCTTGAAACCGGCAACTGGGACACCTGGCAGCCCTATGCAGCGCAAAAAGGCGAGCGCGCCACGGAGATTGCAAAACGCTTCGACGTCAGCCTTGACCGCCTCGAAGAACACAACCAGCTGCACTTGAAGAAAGGCAAGCTGGTACGTATGCAGACCATACTCGTCCCGGTCAAGAACCGCGGCGTGGTTGCGGCACCAAACGTCCAGCCCGCACCAACCCGGCATGAAGTCCAGCGCGGAGACACGTTTTTCAGTATTGCCCGCCGCTATGGCCTGAGCGTAGCCGAGCTTGCGCAGGCCAATCCCGACTTCGATGACGGCCTCAAGGCCGGCCAGGTCATCCGTCTACCGCTGAACGACTTGAGCGTCCGCAAGCATGACGTCATCCGGACGGCAAGCTTCAAGGCCGGCAAACCGATGCCTGAGCAGCCGCGTCGCTACACGATCAGACGGGGGGACACCCTGAGTACCATCGCCGAGCGTTTCGAGGCCCGCCTGGCAGACCTCAAGGCGTGGAATCCGGCTTTCAGGAAAAACAGCACGATACGCGCAGGGCAGACGATCGTCGTCAGGAAGCCCTGACCCGGGGAAGCCGGTTGATTAATCGGGGGCAGGCGGTTCGCCGGACTTGTCCGACATCACCAGCGCCATGCCCACGGCGGCCAGCACCATCCACAGCACCGCTGCCCAGATGCCCAGCGCATCCGACAGCGGGCCCATGAAAAACAGCGTCAGCATCGCCACGGCGAGAACACCGTTGCCGATCCAGAAATTGCGACTGTGTTTACCCGTATTCAATCAACACTCCTTGCGGAAAAATCCTGCCCCACCACCCAGTGGCAGCGCACCCAGTGCCCGTTGCCCAGATCGGTCTGGCCAGGATAGGTTTGCCGGCACACCTCGCTTGCGTGCGGACAACGCGGATGAAAGTGACAGCCATCCGGCGGGTTGAGCGGTGAAGGCTGATCGCCCGCCAGCCGGATGATGCCTTGCCCGGTGTGCGGCTCGATGCGCGGCACCGCGCTCACCAGCGCCTGGGTGTAGGGATGGCGCGGCGCACGCAGCACGTCGGTCGCGGCGCCGTGTTCGACGATCCGGCCGAGATACATCACCGCCACCTCGTGTGCGAGATACTCGACCACCGCGAGATTGTGCGTGATGAAGAGGTAGGCCAGGCCCAGATCGTTTTGCAGATCCTTCAGCAGATTGAGAATCTGCGCCTGCACCGAGACGTCGAGTGCGCTGGTCGGCTCGTCGCAGATCACCAGCCGGGGCGACACCGCAAGCGCCCGTGCGATCGCAATGCGCTGCCGCTGGCCACCGGAGAAGGCATGCGGGTAGCGGCCGCCGGCATCGTCGGGCAGCCCCACCTGATTCAGCAAGTGTGCAACCGCGTCGCGCCGCTGGCCGGCCGCGCCGGCGCCCAGAGCGTCCATGCCTTCGAGCAGGATGTCGGCCACCCGCATGCGCGGATTGAGCGAGCTGAACGGATCCTGGAAGACCATCTGCGCCTGACGTCGCAGGGCGACAATATTATTCGGAGTGATGACCTCGCCGTCCAGCGCGATACGGCCCGCCGTCGGCTCGATCAGGCGCAGCAGCGCCTTGCCCACGGTGGTCTTGCCGCAACCCGATTCGCCCACCAGCGCCAGCGTGCGCCCCGCCTGGATGTCGAGCGAGACGTCGTCGACCGCGCGCACGTGGCCGACCGTGCGCTGGATCAGGCCGCGGCGGATCGGGAAATGCACTTTGAGCCCTTCGACCTGCAGCAGGGGACGCGACGCCGGGGTGGCTGTCTGCACAGTGACATCACGCACGCCGTTTGCCGGCAGCGTGCCGGCCAGATGACAGCGCACGCGCTGGCCGCCCATTTCCTGCCAGTCGGGCGATTCGCTGCGGCAGCGCGCGACCGCATGCGGGCAGCGCGGAGCGAAGCGGCAGCCGACGAGCGAGCCGTCGAGCGGCGGCACCTGGCCGGGAATCGTGGTCAGCCGGCCGCCGTCGCCGGCACGCGGCAGCGCTTCGAACAGCATGCGGCTGTAGGGATGCTGCGGCGAGGCGAAAAATACGTCGCGCGCGCCCTCCTCCACCAGTTCACCGGCGTACATCACGCCGACGCGGTCGGCATTCTCCGCCACCACGCCGAGGTCGTGCGTGATCAGCAGCATGCCCATCTGCCGCTCGGCCTTGAGCCGGCGCAGTACGTCGAGCACCTGCGCCTGAATGGTGACGTCGAGCGCGGTGGTCGGCTCGTCGGCGATCAGCAGTTCGGGCTCGCCCGCCAATGCCATCGCGATCATCACCCGCTGGCGAAGCCCGCCGGACAGTTCGAACGGATAGCTGTCGAGCCGGCGCGCCGCATCCGGCACCCCCACCGCATCGAGCAGCGCCCGCGTGGCGTCGCGTGCAGCCTGTCCGGACAGTTTCCGATGCAACAACAGCGCTTCGCCAATCTGCTCGCCCACCTTGATCACCGGATTCAGCGCCAGCATCGGCTCCTGGAAAATCATCCCCATTTGCCCGCCACGCACGCGTCGCATGTCGCGCTCGGGCAAGTCCAGCACGTCGGTCTCACCAAGCCGCACGCTGCCCGACACAACACGACCACCGTCTGGCAGCAGGCGCATCAACGACAGTGCGGTCATCGATTTGCCGCAGCCGGATTCGCCTAAGAGCGCATAGGTTTCGCCCGCCGCGATCCGGAACGACACGCCGTCGACCACACGGGTGGCGCCGAAGCCGGTGACGAGATCACGTACTTCGAGCAGGGGGGTCATCGCCGGCCTCCCAGACGCGGGTCGAAGGCGTCGCGCACCCCGTCTGCAAACAGGTTGGCGGCCAGCACCAGCGCGAACATGAAGGTAAAAGCGGCGCCGAGCTGCCACCACACGACCGGCTCGCGCGCCAGTTCGAGGCGCGCGCCGTTGATCATGTTGCCCCAGCTGTGCATCGAGGGATCGACGCCGACGCCGACGTAGGACAGCACCGCCTCGGCCAGCACCAGTCCGGAGAAGTCGAGCACGATGGCGATCAGCACCAGATGGAATACATTAGGGAAAATGTGGCGGCTGATGATGCGACTGTGCGACACACCGAAGGCGCGTGCCGCTTCGACATAGTCCAGCGTGCGCAGCTTGAGGGACTCGCCGCGCAGCAGTCGCGCGAGACCCGTCCAGCTGGTCACCCCCATGATCAGACAGAGCGCCAGCAGACGGATGTCGGCGCGTGCGGCGGCGGTGTCGAACAGCTCAGGATGGGATTCGATGTAAACCTGAACGATCAGCACCGCCGCTGCGATCAGCAGCACCCCCGGGATCGAGTTCAGCACGGTGTAGACATACTGGATGACATCATCCACCCAGCCGCGGAAGTAGCCGGCGGCAATGCCGAAACCGATCGCCAGCGGCAGCGTGACCAGGGTGGTGAGCGTGCCGATCACCAGGCCGGTGCGGATGCTCTTGAGGCTGATGTAAAGCACGTCCTGCCCGACCTTGTCGGTGCCGAACACGTGATAACCCGACGCCAGTTGAATCAGCACGCCGGCCAGCATCAGCATGATCGCCAGGATGAGGACGACCGTCCGTCCCGGCCAGCCGAGCCATCCTGCTCCCCAGGCGGTCAGCCACACCCCGAAATCCATTTGCGTACGACGCCCCTGCCATGCCGCCAGCAGGCCGAACAGCAGCAGGCCCACCGCCAAACCTTGCGCCAGCCCGACCAGTGCGCGCCGGACGATATCGGGCCGGTGATCACCGGCATGTTTCAGATGCGCTCCGCCATATTGCAGGCGCGGATAATCGCGTACCGTCGCGCCATCGCGCGCGATGAACTCCTTGGCATAGAGCTGCATCGCCAGCGGCGCCGAATAGGTTTTTTCCTGCCGGATGCGCAGTCCGCTCACCAGCGCGTCGAACACGGACAGCACCTCGACCGAATATTGCGGTGCATCGACCGGGCTGTCGGGCAGGCGCTCGCGGTAATGCAGCGAATCAAGCAGGCCGATCACCACGAACACGCCAAGCACCAGCGCCGCCCCCATCGCCATCGGGCGCCGTGCCACGGCTCGCCACGGCGCCAGCAGATGCTCCTGCCGCCGGATGAACCACACCAGCACCAGCACAGCGGCCAGCAGCGCGAAGATCAACGCATCGGTCCACAGGATCACCGGCACGAAGTTGAATGCAGCGAAGCTCATTGCAGCCTCACACGCGGATCGACCCACGAATAGGAAATATCGGTGAGGATGAGGCCGACGATATAGAGGAAGGAGCCGAGGAACACCATCGCGCGCACCACCGCAAAGTCCTGCGCCTGAATCGCGTCGATGGTGTAGCTGCCCAGCCCCGGAATACCGAAGAAGGACTCGGTGATCAGGCTGCCCATGAACAGCAGCGGCAGCACCACCACCACGCCGGTGAGGATGGGGATCATGCCGTTCTTAAGAACATGGCGGAACAGCACGCGCACTTCACTCAAGCCCTTGGAGCGCGCCGTGCGCACATAGTCCTTGCCGATTTCCTCGAGGAAGATGGTGCGGTACCAGCGCGCGCCGCTGCCGATGCCCGCCACCACGCTCACCAGCACCGGCAGCAGGATGAAGCGGAAGCCGTCGATGCCGCCTGCGAAGCCCGAGATCGGCAGCAGGTTCCACAACTTGGCGATGAAATACTGGCCGGCGATGATGTAGAACAACCCCGAGATCGACATCAGCACCACGCATAGCACCACCCCCCACAGGTCGAGGTAGGTCGTTCGGAAGAACACCATCAGCAACGCGAAGCTGATGTTGACCAAGAGCCCGATCACCAGCACCGGCAGCGCGATCGCCAGGCTCGGCCCCATGCGGGTGCGGATCTCGTTGCCGATATCACGGCCGTCGTCGCCCTTGCCGAATTCGAATACGAACATGGCGGCCGAGTGCTGGAAGAAGATGGTGTCGGTGAACTGTGCGCTACCTGTGGCCGCGGCATTCAGCAGCAGCGGCTTGTCGTAGCCGTGCTCGACCTTCCAGCGTTCGATCGCTTCCGGTGTCACGTGCTTGGCGCCGAGTTGCAGTCGCGCCATGTCGTCCGGCGTGTTGACGACGAAAAACAGTGCGAAGGTCAGCAGGTTCACCCCGATCAGGATCGGGATCGCATACAGCAGGCGGCGCAGGATGTAGGCGGCCATCAGGCGGTTTTCCTTTCATGCCGCCGCCATGCGATCACCGCCGGCGCGATGACGGCGACCAGCGCGGCGACCAGCAGCATGATCGGCCACAACACCGGCTTGTTCCATTCATCACGCCGGGCCTCGCGCAGCCCCGGGTCGATGCGGCGGTACTTCAGCGTGTTGTTGGCCATCAGGTTGGGCTTCACGTTGTGCACCCAACCATGGCGCAGTCCGAAGGACTTCGGGTAATAGGCAAAGATCCACGGCGCATCGCGGCGCACGATCTCCAGCATGGCGTCGATCACCTGCTGGCGTTCGGGTCCGTTGTCCATGTCCTTCATGCGTTCGAACAGACGGTCGAATTCCGGGTTGTCGTAGTTGGCCGCGTTCTCGCCGCCGCTGGCCACTTTCTTGTGCGGGCCGTACAGCAGGAAAAAGAAGTTTTCCGGATCGGGATAATCGGCGTTCCACCCCCATTCGAACAGCTGCGCGTTGCCCTTGCGGATCTTGTCCTGGAAGCGGTTGTAGTCGGTGCCGCGCACCACCAGCTGCACGTTGAGCTTGTCGAGCTGCTTCTTCATCCAGTCGAGCCGCGACTTGGCGTCGGGGCCGCTCGCCATGGTGTCGAAATACAGCACCAGCGG
>JAIBFE010000098.1 GCA_019459705.1 Thiobacillus sp.
TGGCCGTTGAGCACGCCAAGCTCGATCTCCACCTGGTGGTCGTTGATGACCTCGCCGGTGACCAGCGCGCCCTGGCCGACGAAGTCGGCGACGAAGCGGTTGGCTGGTTCGTGATACAGGTTGTAGGGCGTGTCCCACTGCTGGATGCGGCCTTCGTGCATCACGCCGACCCAATCGGCCAGCGAGAACGCCTCGTGCTGGTCGTGGGTGACGATGAGCGCGGTGGTGGCTTCGCGCTTGAGGATGTCGCGCACCTCGAGCGACAGGCGCTCGCGCAGTTCGACGTCGAGGTTGGAGAAGGGTTCGTCCATCAGGATCAGACGCGGGCGCGGCGCCAGTGCGCGGGCCAGCGCCACCCGCTGCTGCTGGCCGCCGGACAGCTGGTGCGGAAACTGGTCGGCGTGGCCGGCCAGACCCACCAGTTCAAGCAGTTCGGCGATGCGCGCTTGCCTGGCTTCCTTTGTGACGTCGCGCAGCCCGAAGCCGACGTTCTTCGCCACCGTCAGATGCGGAAACAGCGCGTAATCCTGAAACACCATGCCGACGCGGCGCTTTTCGGCGGCCAGCATCCAGCCGGGGCGGCTGACGACTTCGCCGCCGATGCGGATCTCGCCGCTCTGGATCGGCTCGAATCCGGAGATGCAGCGCAGCGCCGTGGTCTTGCCGCAGCCCGACGGGCCGAGCAGGCAGCCGATCGCGCCTTCCGGCAGGGTGAAGGTGAGGTCGGCGATGATCTGTCGTTTGGCGTACGACTGCGAGACGGAATCGAGAACCAGTTCAGCCATAGGGGTCAGTCGAGCGTGCGCCTGCCGCGCCAGGTCAGGAGAATGATGGGAATGATACCGGCAATGACTATCGCCAGCGCGGGCAGCGCGGCGCGTTCCCATTCGCCTTCCGAGGTCATTTCGAACACCCGCACCGCCAGCGTGTCCCAGCCGAACGGGCGGGTCATCAGGGTGATCGGCATTTCCTTCATGATGTCGACGAAGGTGAGCGTGGCGGCGGTCAGGAGGCTCGCGCGCAGCATCGGCAGGTGGACCCGGGTCAACAAACCGGCGGCGCCAGTGCCGAGGTTGCGCGCAGCTTCGTCGACATTGCGGGTGATGCGGTGCAGGCCGCTGTCGATGGGCCCGAAACCCACGGCGAGGAAGCGTACCAGGTAGGCCAGCAGCATCACCAGCAGCGTGCCCTTGAGGATTTCGGTGCCGTCGAAGCCGAACCAGGCGCGGCCGGTGTCGATCAGCCAGTTGTCCAGTGCCGCCACCGGGATGAACAGCCCCACCGCGAGTACTGCGCCGGGGAAGGCGTAGCCGAGGGTGGCCAACCGCTGTGTCCACACCATCGCGGTGCCGGGGCGCTGGCGTCCGGCGTAGGCCAGCAGGAGCGCCGCCGCCACCACCATCAGCGCACCCAGGCCGGCGAGCAGGACCGAATGCCAGGCAAACGCCCAGTAGCGGATATCGAGATCGTCGGCGATGACGTCGCGCGTCCACAGCGCCAGTTGCGCCACCGGGATGAGGAAGGCGATCGCCAGCACCGTCCCGGCGTAAGCGAAGGCCAGCGCAGCGAAGGCGGGCGACAGCCGGATGCGTCGCGTTGCGGCGCTGCGGCCCACCGTGCTGTAGCGCATCTGCGCGCGGGAACGCTGCTCGAACACCACCACGACCAGCACGAACAGGATCAGGATCGAGGCCAGCTGCGCCGCCGCCGCCAGCGAAAACAGGCTGTACCACGCCTTGTAGATGGCAGTGGTGAAAGTGTCGTAGTTGAAGATCGCCATGGTGCCGAAATCGGCCAGAGTTTCCATCAGCGCCAGCATCAGCCCGGCGGCGATCCACGGTCGCGCCATCGGCAGCGCCACCCGGAAGAAGCCCTGCGTGCGCGAGAGCCCGAGCGACTGCGCCGCTTCCAGCGCGATCGCACCCTGCGTCGCGAAGGCGTTCTTCGCGATGAGATACACGTAGGGATAGAGTGCCAGCGACATCACCAGGATGACGCCGCCGCGCGAGCGGATCTCGGGCAGGCCGGTGAGGCCCCAGCCTTCGCGCAGCCAGGTCTGCAGCGGTCCGGTGAAGTCGAGCAGGCCGATCGCGACGAATGCGGTGACATAGGCAGGCAGTGCCAGCGGCAGCAGCAGCGCCCAGCCGAACAGGCGGCGGCCGGGAAACTCGCACATCGCAGTGAGCCACGCCAGCGACACGCCCAGCACGCTGACGCCGAATCCCACCCCGAGTACCAGCCACAGCGTGTTGCCCACCAGTTCGGGCAGCACGAACTCGGTCAGGTGGGCGAGGATATCGCCTTCGACCTGGGCAAACGACGAGAAGGTGACCACGACCGGCACCAGCACCAGCGCGGCAATTGCGAGGGCGAACAGCATCCAGCCGCTGATGCGGGGGCGGGCGTCAGGTAAAACAAAAACGCCCGCTGAGGGCGTTTTTGCGAGTACTGCGGTGTGATCGGACAAGATGGCTCTTATTTGTAACCGGCGCGATCCATCAATTTTACGGCCTTGGTCTGCAGGCTGCCAGCCTCTTTCACGTTGATGAGGTTCTGCTTGAAACTGCCCCAGGCGGCCACGGTCTTGTCCGGCGCCACCTTGGGGTTGACCGGGTATTCAAGGTTGACGTCGGCGAACTGGTTCTGCGCCTTGTCGGAAGAGAGCCATTCGATCAGCTTCTGCGCACCGGCCGGATTCCTGGCGTGGCGGGTGACGCCGGCGCCCGAGACGTTGACGTGCACGCCCGCTGCCTTGTTTTTCAGATTCTGGTTGGGCCAGAAAATCGCCAGCGGCAGGTTGGGGCTTTTCTCCATCAAACGGCCGAAGTAATAGGTGTTGACCAGAGTGACGTCGCACTGGCCGGCGGCCACGGCTTCCATGGCCTTGGTGTCGTCGGGGAAGGGCGAGGTCGCCAGATTGCCGACCCAGCCGCGCACCATGTCCTCGGTTTTGCCTTCGCCGTATTCGGTGATCATCATCGCCACCAGGCTCTGGTTGTAGACCTTCTTCGAGGTGCGCAGGCAGAGGCGGCCTTTCCATTTCGGGTTGGCCAGGTCTTCGTAGGTCGACAGGTCGGAGGGTTTGACCTTGCCGGTGTTGTAGACCAGGGTGCGGGCGCGCACCGACAGGCCGAACCACTCGTTGTCCGGGTCGCGCAGGTGGGCCGGCACGTTGGCCTGCAGGGTCTTCGACTGGATCGGACGCAGCAGGCCTTCTTCGGATGCCTGCCACAGGTTGCCGGCGTCGACCGTCAGCAGCATGTCGGCTGGCGTGTTCCTGCCTTCGGCCTTCAGGCGCGCCATCAGTGGGCCTTCCTTGTCGGTGATGAACTTGATCTGCACCCCGGTGTCGCGGGTATAGGCGTCGAACAGCGGCTTGATCAGCTGTTCGTTGCGCGCGGAATACACCACGACCTCCTCTGCCAGTGCGGGCAGGGCGGCGAGGGTGAGCGTTAAGGCGGCGAGCAGTTTGGTCAGTTTCATCTTGAGCGGATCCTCGAGTTTCACGGTGTCCGTAATCGTACTAAAAATGATAACCGTTATCAATAACTAATTTTGGAAAGCACGGTTCAGAGCGGATTCAAGGCCGCTCGAACTGGATCAGCGTCATCAGTTCGCCCTCGAAAACGGCGTCCACCCGTATGGCACCAGGGCGTTCGTCGAGCTTCAATCCGGGTTGGGCAGCCGGGGCAATATCGATCAGCGTCAGTAACTGTGCCGGGTAATCGACTTCCAACGATACCCGCATCGGATAGTAGCCGTCGAAAAACTTGCGCATGTACGGTCCGTTCTGCAGGTTGAAATAGCCATTGCCATTGTTGCGTAACGCGCGTGTTTGCGCCGACAGGCACAGCCGGGCACCTGGCCCGACATTGCGCAGCTGCACGCTGGCACCTTCGATCCAGGCCTCTTCGATATGGGTGAACGTATCGACCTTGAGGTCGCGCACAAAGCCTTCGCGAAAAGTGATTTGCGCGCGCGGCACTGCGTCAAGATTGTCATGGCATTGCGATAGATTGACCCAGCCCGAACTCAGGCTGTCGCGATCGATGCGGATGCGGTTCTGGTGATGGTGCAGCGGCTTGTCCGGTACGACGTCCAGAAAATGCAGGACGCCTTCGTTGACATCGTCAGCGCTTTCGAATGTCAGATCGGCTGCAGCGTGAGCCAGGCCCGTTCCCAACGCAATGATCAGCAGCAGGCTGCGCCCGAGCCGGGGAAGCCGGGCTTTATTCGGAGACCGCATGCTGCGGCTGGGGTGGGCTGGACGGGAGGACGCGCCGAGCGCCGTCGAAGCGTTCACGCCAGTAGCGGTCGTTGAGGTTGGACACCATGACCGAACCGGTGCGGCTGCTCGTGGCATGCACGAAACGGTCATCGCCCAGATAGATACCGACATGGGAAAACGCGCGGTTGAGGGTATTGAAAAAGACCAGATCCCCCGGCTGAAGTTCAGCCTGCGCGAGCGGCTGCGCGATTTCGCTGATCGCGCGGCTGTCGCGTGGCAGCACCACGCCCGCGGTCTGTCTGAACACGTGGCCGACGAAGCCGCTGCAGTCGAGTCCGGTCTCGGGTGAGCTGCCGCCCAAGCGGTAAGGGCTGCCGACCAGACTGACGGCGTATATCGGAATGTCTTCCGGCGGCGTGCTGGCGCGGGCGCTTGGCACCAGCAGCAAAACCATCAGGGATAACAGCGCGACTGGATTCATGGGTAAAAAAAACTGCTCTATATTGAAATAGGAAACGGCCAAATCCGGCGAATCTTGATAACCAAGGACTTCACCATGAACGACACGCACACACCTGCTTCAAGCGAAACCAGTATCCCCGAAAACGCGCAACTCGTGCAATGGCATGAGGAGGCTGCTTCGGCGACATCCGAACCCGACCTGCGTGAGCGGGTACGTGACCTGACTGCGCGCGCGCTGCACGAGCGCCGCATGGCGCTGCAGGATGTCAGCGAGATCGTTCGGGCGATCGTGTCCGGCGTAGGAAGCGGTCTGACCTCGCGCGGTGGCGAGGTCAAGGACGGCCTCAAGCAGGCCGTCTCAGGTCTGGATGATGCCGTCGGCAGCGCCGCTCAGGCGGCGTCCTACACCCTGCGCGAAGCTGCCGAACAGGGAAAGGCATTCAAGGACAATGAACTCAAAGCCAGCCTGGAACAACTGCGCGATCTTGAATCGCAATTTGTCGATACCCTGAAACAGGCCGCCAGGCAGTCGGGCGGCAAGCTGAAGGAAGAACTCGAGACCTTGAGCGAGCATCTGAAAAACAGCGGCACCCGCACCGGCGAGCAGGCGCGCGAAGCGCTGCAGCAGCTGGCGGGGGGCGTGAAGGCCAGCAGCAAGGCAGGTCGCGCCGGCCTGAGTGAATCCGCCAGCACCGCCACCGAACGCCTGTCACAGGTGGCGAGCGGGATTCTGGAAGCCCTCTCCGATTCGCTCAAACGGCAGAGCGAGCGGCTGCGTTCCTGATCCCATTCCTGGCAGCGGACATGCCTCCGCTGCGCCGTTTGCGGCTAGACTCACGGCATGACTGATTACAAACAATAACGATGCTCTGGGAAACCATTTCGGTCGTGCGCGACCTGCCGCGATTGCATGAAATCGCCAGCGTGATGATTCGCTATGGCGGAGGTGATCTGGTGCGACTGCTGGGCATCAGCGGCGCGCTGGAGCGCGCCGGGCGGATTCTGCACTGGCACAGCACCAGTGAAATAAGCCAGCTGGACGCACCCGTGCGCATTCGCCGGGCTCTGGAGGAGCTGGGCCCCACCTTCGTCAAGCTGGGGCAAATGCTGGCTACGCGGGTGGACCTGTTCCCACCGCACTGGATTGCCGAATTCGAGAAGCTGCACAGCCAGGTGCCCGCGGTGCCCTACGAGATTCTCCACCCCGACCTGGTCATCGCCATCAAGGGCGAGCCTGGCGAGGTATTTGCCACGTTCGACCCGGTGCCGCTGGCTGCGGCGTCAATCGCGCAGGTTTACCGTGCCACGCTCCAAGACGGTACGCCGGTCGTCGTCAAAATGCGGCGCCCGGGCATCGAGGGCGTGATCCGGGCCGACCTGCGCATCCTCGAGCACGCCGCCAAGTTACTGGAGAGCGAAGTGCCGGACTATCGGCGGTACGACCCGGTGCAAATGGTTTCACAGCTTCGCCGTTCACTGAATCGCGAACTCGACCTGGTCAAGGAGGCCCGCAATATTGACCAGTTCGCGCGCGATTTCGCCGACGATCCGCTGGTGAAGATTCCAAAAGTCTACTGGGAATTCACCAGTGACCGCGTCAATGTTCAGGAAGAAATCGTCGGTTTGGCAGGTGTGGCACCTGACAAGCTGCGTGCCGCGGGACTCGATCCAAAGCTGTTGGCTGCGCGCGGTGCCGACACGGTGCTGCGCATGGTGCTGGAAAACGGCCATTTTCATGCCGATCCGCATCCGGGTAACGTGCTGTTCCTGTCCGGCAACCGCATCGGCATGATCGACTTCGGCATGGTGGGGATGCTGACCCATACGCGCCGCAACCAGATAGTTGACCTGCTGCACGCCCTGACGCGCAAGGATGAGCAGGCCCTGATGCAGGTGCTGCTCGACTGGAGTGGCGAGTCGGTGCTGGATGAAGACCGTCTGGCCTACGATGTGGCAGAGTTGCTGCAAAGTTACGACGACCTGCAGCTCAAGGATGTCAAGATTGGCGGACTGCTGAATGACATCACCGCAGTGATGCGCGACAACAACCTGGCGTTGCCGGCCGACCTGACCCTGTTGTTCAAGACCCTGATCACGCTGGAAGGACTGGGGCAGCAGCTCGACCCGGAATTCCACATGATCGACCACGTAACGCCATTCGTGGAACGCGTCATCCAGCAGCGTTACACGCCACAGGCCTTGCTTGCGCGCGGACGCAAGAGCGTGCGCGAGACGCTGGAGGTGCTGGCCGACGTGCCTCGCGACCTGCGGAATTTATTGCGGGATATGCGGCGGGGTCGGGTAAAGATCGACCTCGACCTGAAACGGCTGGACCAGTTTGGCCATCAGCTGGACCGTGCCAGCAACCGGCTGCCCATGGGCATCCTCACTGCGTCCCTGGTAGTGGGCTCAAGCATCATCATGACGGTGGAGGGCGGACCCAAGCTGTTTGGCCTGCCCTTGTTCGGACTGCTTGGATTCCTGATCGCGTTCTTCAACAGCCTGTGGATCATCTTTTCCATCTGGCGCTCGGGAAAACACTAAAGCTCCGTCGTCAGACGCTGCATGTCGTTTGGGTTTCTTCGACGGCGAGGCGGGCGCTCAGTTCTGCCAATGGGACGGGACGGCTCAGCAAATACCCCTGTACGTGGGCAATTCCCAGGCTTGCGACCTTTTTTAGCACGACATCTGTTTCCACGCCTTCGGCCACCAGTTCATACCCCACGTCGTTCATCATGCGTGCGAAATTGGCCACCACCTGGCCAGCCCGGTTGTCTTCTCCCAGCTTGTTTACCAGCGAGATGTCGAACTTGACCACATCCACCGGCAAGTCCACCAGATAGCGCAACGGCGAATACCCGGTGCCGAAATCGTCCATGGCGATGCGGTAATTCACGGTCCGCAGCAGATCGAGATAGGTGCGGACCTCGACCATCTGCGTGATGAGCGAGGTTTCGGTGATTTCCAGCATCAGCGGGTGGCGGGCATTGTGGCGCGACAACTCCAGCAGGTGCGAGACGATTTCAGGGCGGGAAATACTCTGGGCTGACAGGTTGATCGAAATGCCGCATCCGGACGGCAATTGACCTGAAGACAGGTCGGCATCGACCTGATGCAGCACTGCCAGATCAAATTCGGTTTCCAGGCGGCGACTGCTGACCACCGGCAGGAATGCATTCGGCATGATGAGGTCGCCGTGGTAGCGAATACGGGCCAGTGCCTCGTAGTACCCCACTTTGCATCCGGGCAGGCTGTGGATGGATTGGTAATGCATTTCGACCATGCCGGGTGTGGCCAGAGCCTGGAACAGGGCACTGGTTTCACGGCTTGCCACAAGGGTCTGCGAGGCACGCTCGGTGTCTTCGCCATACAGTGCGATGCGGTTGCGCCCCGGCTGCTTGGCGGTATACATGGCAATATCGGCTTGCTTGGGCAGATCGTCGATCTGCTCGAGTTGATCTGCGGCGCAGAAAGCGATGCCGATGCTGATGCCGACAGGCTCGACGATTCCCAGGTCGCTGAAGGTGGAGGCATCGAGCAGACTCTGGCAGCGTTGCGCGATCTGCTTGGCCTGGGCAGGCGTGGTGCGCGACAGGAAGGTGGCGAATTCGTCGCCACCGAGGCGATACAGGCGATCGTTGGCGCGCAATGCCATGACCAGCGCATCGGCAATGATGGTCAGGACACGATCGCCCTTGGCGTGGCCGTAGGTGTCGTTGATGGTCTTGAAACGGTCGCAGTCGAACAGCAGGAAAGCCACGCCCTGTGGCGCGGTTTTCACTTCCTGGCGGAAATTTTCCCAGTCCTCTTCATAGGCGCGCCGGTTGTGGCAGCCGGTCAGCGCGTCCTGGCGTGCCTGCGAGTGGAATTCGCGGTTCTGGTGCTCCATTGAGCCGTGCAACTCGCGCAATTGCAGCTGATAGTCGTAAAGCGAGCGGCGGATGTTTTCCAGCTCGCTGATGCGCATGGTCTGCGAGCGCGCCGGATTGGAACTGAAATGGCCGTGCTGCATCGCATCGATGACCTGCGACAGCCGTCCCAGCGGTCGTACCAGGAGGCGGTTGTATGCCACAAAACCGAGCAGTGCCGTGACGACGAGCAGGACAAACAGCGCAAGCAGGGTGCGCGACAGGATGGTCTGGAAACGGAGCTGGTCGGGGTCGGGGCGGGCACGAAAATCCATGCGCGAGAACATATCCGGCACAGCCAGCTTTTCGCCCGGTTTGAGCATCATGCTGACGCTGGATATGTCGGTGAAATGCAGCGTATCCTGCCGCAGCAGCGCCGGCATGAAATCAAGCCGGATCAGGCCGTGGCCAAGCAGGCTTTGTCGCTGCTCGTCGCTGTATACCGGGAATGCGTAATACAGGGCGACGGCCCCGGCCTCGTCGACCAGCCAGCTGGAACTCTGATGCGGTGGCGTGTCTGCCGGCAGTCTGGCCGGCAGGCTGGTTTTTGCCGGGCTGGGCGCAAGCAACATGCCGGACTTGCCGTACAACGCCACCCGGACATACCGGCTGTTCAGGATGCCGCTTTCATATACCCGTTGATCCCGCCAGTAGGCGTAATACTCCGGCAGCACCAGCTGTTGCCGGGTTTCATCCCAATACGCCAGCTTGACCGCCTGTTCCTCGGTCTGGCTCAGCAGTCGCTGAACGGCGGCTGCCAGTTCGGACTGGGCTGCATCCTGGTTATGTTGCTCGAGGCTGCGCGTGACAGTACGCGTTTGATAGGCGGCAAATCCCCCGATCAGGCTTGTCAGTACCAGCAGGCCGGTGATGAAGGCAAGCGCGATATGCTTGATGGAAATGGAGTCTGGCCATTTCATGGAGAAGAGGCCTGCTGAATGGCTTGCAGAGATTTGAGCGTGTGATCCAGCAGATCGAATTCATGTGAACCATCCATGAAATGGTTGGCGCCTGACACGATCACCATGGGCACCTGCATGTGTTGCAGCGCCTTGAGCCAGCCACGTTCGAGCGTCTTGTCCTCATCTCCCATGATGAGCTTCGTGCTGACCGGCGATTGCTTCAATGCAGCCTGCACACGCGCCTGATCCCAACGCACATACGACAGCAGGCCTTCCGGAGTCGAGGTGTATTTTTTGCAGAACGACAAGGTCTGGGTGATCAGCGAGCGCTGCTTGTCATGGATGCGGCCTTCCAGTTGCGCGATCAGGGCGTGACGTACGGTCGCGCCGATCTGGGCCTCGATCAGCGAGGCGCCGATGTAAGCTTTTACGGCCGGATCCGGATTGAGGGAGAGATAGGACAGCAGCTGCAGGCTGCCAAAACTGTGGCCGACCAGCACGATGGTGCGATGGCCTCGCGATTTCAGCCAGTTTACCCACTTCCCGATTTCGGCCACATCGTCATCCAGACTGTGTTTGTGCACCGCTTCGCACGCCAGGCTTTGCGCCCGGTTGGGAATATTCAGGCTGAGCGTCGGCGACAACACCGTATAGCCTGCATCCTGCAGGCCTCGGGCCAGTGTGGCTACGGTGGAAAATTCACGTGTCTGCAAAAAGCCGTGCAGCAGCAGCACGGCGGGCTTGTTGCGCTCACCGATCAGATATTCGGCACTGGCGGGTATCCCCGGGCGCATCTCCTGCTTGGCGATGACCGCGTGAGCGGCAGTCGGGAACAGCAATATCAGCAAGCACAGCAGGTAAACACGCATGGCGGGGCCGGATAAACGAAATCTATAAAACTAACGGCAGCAAGCCAACGAAACTGAAGCGGGATGCCATCGGTTCTGCCTTGCCGAATGTTACACTCGGAGCAGAAATCTGGTCCAAAAATGTTTGATCTGAAACGCATATTTTCCCCCCAAGGCGCGTGCGCTGCTGTCCTGTCCGGTTGGCGCGCGCGGCCGCAGCAACTGGCCATGGCCGAGGCGGTCGAGCGTGCGGTCGCCGACAACAGCGTGTTGCTGGCCGAGGCGGGAACCGGAACCGGAAAGACCCTGGCCTATCTGATTCCCGCACTGCTGTCGGGCGGCAAGGTGGTGATTTCCACCGGCACCAAGGCGCTGCAGGATCAGCTGTTCCATCGCGATCTGCCGGCTGCGCGCCGCGCGCTGAAGTCGCCAGTCAAGGTGGCCTTGCTGAAAGGCCGCGCCAACTACGTCTGCCATCATCACCTGCAGCGCAACCTGAGTGACGGTCGTTTCGCTCACCGCGACGATGCCGTCTGGCTGCAGAAAATTGCCCGCTTTGCCGAAACGAGTTCGAGCGGCGACCGCGCCGAGGCCGAGGGCATCCCCGAAGATGCCACCGCCTGGCATTACGCCGTCTCCAGCCGCGACACCTGTCTCGGCAGCGAGTGCAGCCACTTCAAGGACTGCTTCGTGATGGCCGCGCGCAAGGCCGCGCTCGAGGCCGAGGTGGTGGTGGTCAACCATCATCTGTTTTTCGCCGACCTGTGGCTGAAGGATGAAGGGGTCGCCGAACTGCTGCCCGCCTGCAACACCGTGATCCTCGACGAAGCGCATCAACTGGCCGAAACCGCTGCGCAGTTTTTCGGCGAGACGCTATCCACCGCGCAACTGCTCGATCTGGCCGGCGACACCAAGCGCCTTGCCGCAGTGAAGGCGGGCGATTTTCCGGCACTGCGCCGTGCCGCCGAGGATCTGGCCAAGGCCACGCGCGATCTGCGCCTGGCCTTCCCGCAGAATCCCGTCAAGGCGACCGCCGCGGATCTCGCGCGCTACGACAAATGGCCGGAGGCGCTGAAGACCCTGTCCGCGGCGCTGGATGAAACGACGAAACTGTTGGAAACCCAGGCCGAACGCGACGCCGACCTGAAGAACTGCTTTGAGCGTGCACAGGGGGTGCAGGTCACGCTGGCCAGCTGGCAGCGTGACGACGACCCCGAGCATCCCCGTGTGCGCTGGCTGGAAACCACCCTCAGCTCGCTATTGATGCACGCCACGCCCCTGTCGGTGGGTGCGATGTTCGGCGCCAAACTCACCGAGCGTGCTCAGGCGTGGATCCTGACCTCGGCCACGCTCTCGGTTGGCGGCGATTTCACCCACCTGAAAACGCGCCTGGGCATCGAGGCCGCGGAAACCCTGTGTGTCGACAGTCCTTTCGACTACCCGCGTCAGGGCTTGCTCTATGTGCCTCAGGGTCTGCCCGCACCCAACACGCCTGACTTCACCGACGCCGTCGTCGAAGCTGCGTTGCCGGTTCTGGAAATCAGCCAGGGCCGTGCCTTCATCCTCTTCACCAGCCTGCGCGCACTGGACAAGGCGCGCAGCCTGTTGACCGATGCGTTCAAGTTTCGCGGCTGGGACTATCCGCTTCTGGTGCAGGGCGATGCGCCGAAGAACGAACTTCTCGCGCGCTTCCAGAAAGCCGGCAACGCCGTGCTGCTTGGCAGCCAGAGTTTCTGGGAGGGCGTCGACATGCCCGGCGATGTGCTGTCGGTCGTCATCATCGACAAGCTCCCGTTCCAGCCACCGGATGACCCCGTGGTGGCTGCGCGCATCGCTCAGGCCGAGAAGAACGGCGGCAAGCCCTTCATGGATTACCAGCTGCCGCATGCGGCGATCAGTTTGAAGCAGGGGGCGGGGCGGCTGATCCGCACCGAGACCGATCGCGGGGTGCTGATGATTTGCGATACGCGACTGGCGGACAAGCCGTATGGGCGCTTGTTGTTGAATGCGCTGCCGGCGATGACGCGGACGCGGAAGCTGGAAATCGTGGAGCGGTTTTTTGCTTCGCATGAAGCTTCGCCCGTCATTGCGGGCGGAGCGAAGCAATCCAGTGTGGGTTAGGCGCGAAGCATCGCTATATAGTTGGGGTCTCAGCAAGGCTGAGGATCGTTGGCCGGGGGTAGCCCGGCGGCTAGTCACTTTCTTTTGTCTCGCCAAAAGAAAGTAACCCAAGAAAAGGCGACCCCGCTCATCCCCGAAACCCCGGGAATTTTGCCCGGCCGGCCGGGAAGCCGGCCAATGTGTTTTTGCCCCCGGCCCCGAGGAAAAAAAAAAAATAGGGGGGGGTTTTGAGGGGGGGGGGGGGGGGGGG
>JAIBFE010000103.1 GCA_019459705.1 Thiobacillus sp.
GTGCGCGGCGTCGATCTGCATGTCATGCGGCTGGACGACATCGCCGCAGACCTCGACGTCGAGGCGGAGCGCCTGTCCGGCGACGGCAACACCATTCTTTACGGCTTTCGCGTCAGCGCCGCCGGACGCGAACTGCTCAGCGGCCGCGCCGCCGTGATATTGGATGCAGAGGCGCTGGACGCCGACAAACGGGGAGATTCGACATGAAGCGCGCGCTGGTCACCGGTGGCAGCGGCGGCATCGGCTCGGCCATCTGCCGCCGCCTCGCTGCCGATGGCTGTTTTGTTTACATCCACGCCAACCGGAATCTGGAACGTGCCCAGGCGCTGGCCGATGAAATCAGAACGAACGGCGGCCAGGCCGAAGCCATCGCTTTCGACGTCACCGACGCCGATGCCTGTCGCGCCACACTCGAAGCACTCATTGCCGACACGCCGATCCAGGTGCTGGTGAACAACGCCGGCATCCACGACGACGCCGTCTTCCCCGGCATGAGCACGGCGCAGTGGCATCGCGTGCTCGATGTGTCGCTCAGCGGGTTCTTCAACGTCACCCAGCCGCTGACGATGCCGATGCTGCGCAGCCGCTGGGGGCGCATCGTCAACATCACCTCCATCGCCGGGATCACCGGCAACCGCGGCCAGGTCAACTACGCCGCCGCCAAGGGGGCGCTGCATGCCGCGACCAAGTCGCTGTCCTTGGAACTCGCCAGCCGCGGCGTGACGGTCAACGCCGTGGCGCCGGGCATCATCCAGACCGAGATGATCGACGGCGTGTTCGACGCCAAGGCCATCGAAAGCCTGGTACCGATGAAGCGCGCCGGCCGTCCGCAAGAGGTGGCGGACCTGGTCGGCTTCCTCGCCTCGGAACAGGCGAGCTACATCAGCGGCCAGATCATCTCGGTCAATGGCGGCATGATTTGAGCACGCCCGCCCACGCCCTCGCGGTCCACCAGACCGAAGTCCTGCTGTTCTTCACCCTGCTGCAGCTGACGCTGATCAGT
>JAIBFE010000108.1 GCA_019459705.1 Thiobacillus sp.
GACGCTGCAGCGTGCTACAGGGCGAGATCGAGACCAACCAATACAACACGGACAAGGGCGCCGGCGTCACCGTCTACATCGGCCAGCGGCGCGGCCACGCCTCGACCTCGGACCTGTCGGAAGCGGCGCTGAAAAGCGCGGTGGAGAAGGCGCTGACCATCGCGCGCTACACCGCCGAGGACGAGGCAGCCGGCCTGCCCGACGCCGACCGCCTGGCGAAGGAGGTGCCCGACCTCGACCTCTACCATCCGTGGTCGCTTTCGGTGGAAGAGGCGGCCGAACGCGCCAAGGCCTGCGAAGCGGCGGCGCTGGCAGTCGACAAGCGGCTCACCAACTCCGAAGGCGCCGGCGTCAGCCTCCATACTTCGCAGTTCATCTACGCCAACAGCCTCGGCTTCTGCAACGGCTACGCGGGCTCGCGCCACGGCATGTCGGTCGCCGTCATCGGCGAGGACAAGGGCGGCATGCAGCGCGATTACTGGTACACCAGCGCGCGCAATGCCAACGACCTGGACTCCGCCGAAACCGTCGGCCGCATCGCCGGCACCCGCACCGTGCGCCGGTTGAACGGCCGCAAACTCGACACTCGCACCTGCCCGGTTCTGTTCGAGGCGCAGATCGCCACCGGGCTGATCGGCAACTTCGTCGCCGCGGTGTCCGGCGGCAGCCTCTACCGCAAGTCATCCTTCCTGCTCGACAGCCTGGGCAAGCAGGTGTTCGCCCCGCTGGTGACCATCCGCGAACAGCCCTTCATTCCCGGCGGCCTGGGCAGCGCGCCGTTCGACAGCGAAGGCGTCGCCTGTATGGATCGCGACATCGTCAAGGATGGCGTGCTGCAGGGTTATTTCCTGTCGACCTACTCGGCGAAGAAACTCGGCATGAAGACGACCGGCAACGCCGGTGGCAGTCACAACCTCATCGTCTCCCCCGGCGAGCACGACCTCGACGGCCTCATCAGGCAGATGGGCACCGGGCTGCTGGTCACCGAGCTGCTCGGCCACGGCGCCAACATGGTCACGGGTGACTACTCGCGCGGCGCCGCCGGCTTCTGGGTGGAGGGTGGCGAAATCCGCTACCCGGTCGAGGAAATCACCATCGCCGGCAACCTCGCCGACATGTTCAAGGGCATTGTCGCCATCGGCAAGGATATCGAGCGACGCGGCTCCAAGCAGGTCGGCTCGATCCTGATCGACAAGATGACGGTGGCGGGCAACTGAATGCTGGCAGCGCATCGTTATTTCGTTGCGCTCGCTGCCGCTCTCCTGCTCGCCGCGTGCGACCGCGCGCCGACGCTGCCGAAGCTCAATTCCCACGACGTCATCGTCGCCTTCGGCGACAGCCTCACCCACGGCACCGGCGCGAGCCGCGACACGGCCTATCCCGCCGTACTGGCGAGCCTGACCGGACGCACCGTGATCAACGCCGGCGTGCCTGGCGATACCACGTCGTCAGCACTGCAACGCCTGCCCGAGGTGCTGGCCGAACACCAGCCACGCCTGGTGCTGCTGTGCCTGGGCGGCAACGACATGCTGAGGAAGCAGCCCGACGCCGCCACCGAAAACAATCTGCGCCTGCTGGTGCAGACGATTCGCTCCAGTGGGGCGGAGGTCATACTGATCGCCGTGCCCGAGCCGAAGCTGTTCGGCGGCGCGCCGGATTTCTATGAGCGCATCGCCGAAGACATGCGGCTACCGCTGGAAGACGACGTCTTCAACGAGGTGCTGAAGGACAACCGCCTCAAATCGGACCCCATCCACGCCAACGCCGCCGGCTACCGCGTGGTCGCCGAACGGCTGGCCGAATTCCTGCGCGAGGCGGGGGCGCTGTGAATCAAAGAGCCTTCATGCCGCGCAG
>JAIBFE010000113.1 GCA_019459705.1 Thiobacillus sp.
GCGGCAGGGGCAGGGACAGATCGAACGTGAGGTCGAGGCGATAGGGCGGCTCGGCGGGCACGTCCGGCTGCGGCGGCGGGCGCCACGACAGTTCGTCGGGGGCGGGCGCGATGCATGCGGGGTCGAGGGGGAATTTGTGGAAGCCCCATTTGGCGCCCATCCAGCATTCGAGCAGCACGCGGTCGTCGTCGACCGTGCAGAGTTCGCCGCCCGGCGTGGCGAGTTCGTCGTCGCCCGGCAGCGGGCCGTAGGCGCGCGGGTCGCGCTTCCATCTTGAAAAATCCCGATTCGGTGGGGTGCCGTAGTCGGCTTCGAGTGCGCGCCAGATTGCGATGAAGGCCTGGTAGTCGCGCTGGTAGTCCGGGTTGCGGCGCAGGAATTCCCAGGCCCACTGGTCGCGCGTGAGGGACGCACAATATGAATAGGCGTCGGCCGTCATGTTCAGATCGGCAGGAACACCATGCTGGCGACGTTGACCACGCCGAAGCGGATCGCACGGTTGCTCTTGTCCTCGACGATCTTCGCCAGCGTGTCCTGGATGCCGATGAGCTTGCCGAATTCGCGCTCGAAGCTGAGATTAGCCACGCCGTTGCCGTCGACGCCGTTGGAGAGCAGCACGGGTTCGCCCGCTTCGTTTCTGGCGCTGGAGAGTTTCCACACCACGGCCTCGGTGTTGCGCGCGGCGTTGTAGAGCTTCTGCGCGTCCACCTCGGTCAGCAGGTAGAACTCGGTCTGGTGGTTGAAGGCCGCCATGTGCATGACCAAGAGGCCGTCCATCAGGGTCTTCACCCGGTCGCCGGCGAAATCAGCGCGCCAGGGTTCGAGCAGGACGGTTTCCCAGGGGAGGTTTTTCTGCGGCTCAAGATGCCAGTGGTCCAGCGGCTTGAACAGGGCGGCGGTCGCTTCGTCGGCGCTGGCAAAGCCGGATTTGCGCCACTCGTTGGGATTGCGGCGATAGAGCTTGAGGGTAAGGCTCTTCAGGATGGCGAGGATTTCCTGCTGGTGGATTTCGATCACCGTATCGACGTCGCCCTTGGCCAGTTCCTTCATGCTGAAACTGCGCACGCTGCTGCTGCCATCCTTGCGCGCTATGGGTTGGCCGCCGCAGGCAGCGAGCAGCGCGGCGGTCAACAGGCAGGCGAGCAGGGCGGGGGCGCGATTCACGAAGAGCAGCTTACCTCAATCTTCCTCGCCCAGTCGGGCGGTTCGGCGGCGTAGGCCTCGTGTTCGGGCTGTTCGTCGAACGGGTGCGCCAGCAGCGCATGCAGACGATTCACCTCGCTGTAGTCGCGCTCGTCCGCCGCCCGGCGGATGGCAACTTCGGCCAGATGGTTGCGCAGGATGTACTTGGGGTTGACCGCGCGCATCGCCGCAGCGCGTTCGGCGTCGCTTGAACCCTGCTGGCGCAGCGCGGCGGCGTAGCGCGCCGCCCAGGCGTCGAAGGCCGCGCGGTCGAGGACGAGATCGCGCAGCGGAGAATTCAGGGCGCCCGCGGTGCTGTCGAAATCGCACAGGCGGCGCAGGAAGATCGTGTAGTCGACATGGTTCTGCGCCAGCAGCTGCAGCGCATCCATGACCAGGCCGGCGGACTCGCTGCCGGGCGGCAGGCCGAACTTGGCGGCCATGCGCTCGAGGTAGGCCTTGCCGAACACCTGCGGGTATTCGCTGATCGCCTGCGACGCGGTTTCCACCGACATCAGCGGCACCAGCGTTTGCGCCAGCTTGGTGAGGTTCCACGCCGCGACATCGGGCTGCTGGTCGAAGGCGTAGCGGCCGCCGATGTCGGAATGGTTGCAGACGTAGCCGGGATCGAAGGTGTCGAGGAAGCCGAAGGGGCCGTAGTCGAGCGTGAGACCGAGGATGGACATGTTGTCGGTGTTCATCACGCCGTGGGAGAAGCCCACCGCCTGCCACTGCGCCATCAGCTCGGCGGTGCGCAAGGCGACCTGGCGCAGGAACTCGGGATAGGGATCGGAAAGCCGGGTCAGCTCGGGGTAGTAGCGCGCGATGACGTAGTCGGCCAGCTGCCTGATCGGCTCGATCTGGTTGCGGTAGTAGAACACCTCGAACGAGCCGAAGCGCACGAAGCTCGGGGCCAGCCGCGTCACCAGCGCGGCGGTCTCCTCATCCTCGCGGTAGACCGGACGGTCGCTGCCGACGATGCACAGCGCGCGGGTGGTGGGGATGCCGAGCGCGTGCATGGCTTCGGAACACAGAAACTCGCGGATGCTGGAACGCAGCACCGCGCGGCCGTCGCCGCCGCGCGAGTAGGGGGTGCGGCCGGCGCCCTTCAGCTGCACTTCCCAGCCTTCGCTCGCCGCATTCTTCACTTCGCCGAGCAGGATCGCGCGGCCGTCTCCGAGCTGCGATACGTATTGACCGAACTGGTGACCGGCGTAGAGCGCGGCGATCGCGTCCATGCCCGGCAGCAGCTGGTTGCCTGCCAGCGTCTCGATCAGTTCGGGGCGCGTCATTTCGCTTGCGTCGAGGTCGAGCAAGGCCAGCGCTTCCGGGCTGTAGCAGACCAGATAGGGGTCGGGAACGGGCGTCGGACAGACGCGCGAGTAATAGGCTTCGGGCAGGCGGGCGAAGCCGTTGTCGAAGGTCAGGGATTCAAGTGTGGCCATATGGAAATTTTACGGCCTTGTAAGGAATGCGCGACCCGCCCGACTTCAGGGTTATCAATCCTTGATCGGGGAAAACCATGAACTGCACTCCATCGTGCGTGGCACGCTGCCTCAACGGGATCGACCGGATTGGCGCATGGACCGGCATGCTGGGCATTCGCCTGCTGCTGGCCTACGAGTTCGGCACGGCCGGGCTGGAAAAGATGCGCGGCGAAAACTGGTTCGCCGATATCCAGGTGGCGTTTCCGTTTCCCTTCAGCGTGGTGCCGGCCGACATCAGCTGGGCGCTTGCCACCTGGACCGAACTCATTGGCGCGGTGGCGCTGGCTGTCGGTCTGGGCACCCGCTTCTGGGCGGTGTCGCTGCTCATCCTTGATGTCGTCGCCTGGGCATCGGTGCATGGCGGTAACGGCTACAACGTCTGCGACAACGGCTTCAAGCTGCCGCTGATGTATCTGGTCATGCTGGTTCCGCTGGTGCTGTCGGGGCCGGGCAGGTTGTCGATCGACCACTGGCTGCGCAGTCGCATCTAGCCATACAGCTGGACCGCGAACCCGTCCTGTTGCCATTCCGCCGTCAGCCGCCAGCCGGCGTTCTTCGCGATCGTGCTGAATTCGTCGCAGCGGAATTTGTAGGAATGTTCGGTGTGCAGCGTCTCTCCCAGTGCGAAATGAAAGCGCTGGCCCGCGACCTTGACATCCTGTTCGGCGAGACTGACCAGATGCATTTCGATGCGGCCCGCCACCGGGTTGTAGAACGCGTAGTGGCGGAAGCGGGCCAGGTCGAAGTCGGCGCCCAGTTCGCGGTTGAGCCGGGCCAGCAGATTCAGGTTGAAGGCCGCGGTGACGCCGGCCGCGTCGTTGTAGGCTGCATGCAGGCGCTGCGGATCCTTCTTGAGGTCGAAGCCGATGAGCAGCTGGCCTGCCGTGCCGGCCAGCTGGCGAAAGCGCGCGAGCAGGGCGGTTGCCGCGTCGGGCGGGAAGTTGCCGATGCTGGAGCCGGGGTAGTAGATGAGCCGCCGGTCTGCTGTGGGCAGATAAGGCGCTGCCGCTTCCAGGTCGTGGATGAAGTCCATGCCCAGCGCGGTGACGGCAAGGTCCGGGTAGTCGCGGGAGAGCCCTTTGGCCGCCACGGCCAGGGGGGCGCCGGCGATGTCCATTGCGACGAGATGTGCGGGACGCAGCGTGTCGAGCAGCAGACGCACCTTGGCGCAATCACCCGCGCCCGGCTCGATGATGCACTCCACCGGGCCGATGGCGGCGGCGATATCGGACACGCGGGTGTTCATCAAGGCCTGCTCGGTGCGGCACAGGACATACTCGGGCTGCGCGCAAATGGCCTCGAACAGGCGGCAGCCCGGTTCATCGTAGAAATACTTGGGCGGTATCGCTTTGGGGGATGTCGCCAGCCCCGCCAGCACATCGCTGCGCAGCGTGTCGCGGTCGGCGGGAAAGTTCTGGAAAGTAAACGACATTCAGATCACGATCGACACATCGCTGCCGGCTTGCAGCCGGCCGATTTCCGTCGCGTCCACGAAGCCATGCCGGTGGAAGGTATCGAGCACCGCTTCGCGCGCTTCGGCCGCGCAGCTCACCAGCAGGCCGCCGCTGGTTTGCGGGTCGGTCAAGAGGGCGCGCTGCCAGTCGGCGATGCCGGCGGCCAGCTTCACTTCGCTGCCGTAGCTCGCCCAGTTGCGCTCGCTGGCGCCGGTAATGTGGCCGCCCTGCGCCAGTTCAGCCACGCCCGGCAGCAAGGGCAGCCGTACCAGCTCTGCGTGCGCCGCCACCTTGGAGGCGCGGGTGATTTCCAGCAGGTGGCCGAGCAGGCCGAAGCCGGTGATGTCGGTCATCGCGTGTACGCCGTCGATGGCGGCCAGATCGGCGCCCGCGGTGTTGAGCTGGGTGGTGGCGGCGATCATCGCCGCATAGGGGGCCGCGCTCTGCTGGCTTTTTTTCAGCGCCGCGCTGTAGATGCCCACGCCCAGCGGGTTGCCGAGGATGCGGTGGGCGCCGGCCTGGCCGCCGCTGTTCTGCTTGACGCGGCGCGGATCGACCACGCCGATGCCGACCAGGCCGTAGATCGGTTCCGGCGCGTCGATCGAATGCCCCCCGGCGATGGGAATCCCGGCCTGCTTGCAGACCGCCTCGCCGCCGGCGAGGATCTGCCGGATGACCTCGTTGGGCAGCTTGCCGATCGGCATGCCGACGATGGCCAGCGCCAACAGCGGCCGCCCACCCATGGCGTAGACGTCGGACAGCGCATTGGTCGCGGCGATGCGGCCGAATTCGAAGGGGTCGTCGACGATGGGCATGAAGAAGTCGGTGGTCGCGACGATCGCCTGCGTGTCGTTGAGCTTGTACACCGCGGCATCGTCGCCGTGCTCGATGCCGACCAGCAGATCGGGAAACGCGGCGGACACATGCGAGGCGAAGGGCGTGTCGGACAGGATGTCGCGCAGCACCGAAGGGGCGATCTTGCAGCCGCAGCCGCCGCCGTGGGAGAACTGGGTCAGGCGGATGGGGGGGGCGAGGAGGGGATCGTTCATGGTCCGGATTCGTCTGTGAGAGTGGGGCCCAGAATTTGTAGGCTACAGTGCTTTATATAACATGAACCGAACCCGACCCGTCAGCGGCCATTCCGCAGATCAACTCATCGACCGGCTGGCGCAGGCGCGCGGCCGGCTGCATGCGCTGATCGACTGCTTGCCGGCCGACGGCTGGCTGGGGCCGCGCGCCGACCATCTGAATCCGCCGCAGTGGGAATACGGGCACATCGTCTGGTTCCGGGAGCGCTGGTGCCTGCGGGCGCAGCCCGACGGCGGTTTCGCGCCCAGCCTGCTGGCCGGAGCGGACGGGCTGTACGACTCTTCCGCCGTGTCGCACGATACGCGCTGGGATCTGCCCTTGCTGGAACCTGCCGCAATCGACGATTACGCGCAGCGCGTGGATGCCGCCGTGGCGGCCCGCCTGCGCAGCGGATTCGATGACGCGCTCGCGTATTTCGCCGAGTTGAGTCTTTATCACGAGCTGATGCACATCGAGGCCTGGTGGATGGCATTTCAGGACCTGGGCTACGCGCCGCCTGTCTGGCTCGCGATGGCCTGCGACGCGTCGGCGACGCGACTGGCGTTCGCCGAGGGCGAAGCGGAATTGGGCTGCGGGTCCGACGAGGGCTTCATATTCGACAACGAAAAATGGCGCCACTCGGTTCCGGTGCCGGCATTCGACATCGATGCGAGCCCGGTGACGGAAGCCGCTTTCGCCGGCTTCGTCGATGCAGGCGGTTATCAGCACAGGGCTGGGTGGTCGGATGACGGCTGGGCCTGGCGACAGACAAGCAAGGCCCACCATCCGTTGTACTGGCGGCGGGCACACGGCGGCTGGCAGGTGCGCCGTTTCGACCGCTGGCTGCCGATCAGCGCAGAGGTGCCCATGCTGCATGTGAACCGCTTCGAGGCCGAGGCGTTTGCCGCGTGGCGGGGCCGGCAGCTGCCGACAGCCGCGCAGTGGCTGCGCGCGACGGGGCATCCGGAATTTCGATGGGGCAAGGCGTGGGAATGGCTGCGCGATCCGTTCGCGCCGTATCCGGGCTTTGCGCCCGATCCGTACCACGATTATTCCGAGCCCTGGTTCCACACCCACGGCGAATTGCGCGGCGGCGGGCCCGTCACCGACGCGTCGCTGAAGCGTCCCGGCTTCCGCAATTTCTATCTGCCGCATCGGCGCGATCCGTTCGCGGGCTTCCGCACCGCAAGCCCGGGATAGGTCTCAGCCGCCGGTCATCGACATGAAGCGCAGGATCTTGTGCGGCGCCTCGCGGAATTCGTGGCGTGCCGGTTTGAGGTTGATGGCGTCGACGATCGCTGCTTCCAGTTCGGCGTCGCTGCAGCCGCCGCGCAGCAGCGGGCGGAACTCGAATTTCTCGTCCTGCCCCAGGCACATGTAGGCCGTGCCGTCGACGGCGACACGCACGCGGTTGCAGGTTTCGCAGAAGTGCTGCGAGATAGGCGTGATGAAGCCGACGTTGAAGCGGCCGTCTGCGGTGCCCAGATAGCGCGCCGGGCCGGCGCCGGGCAGGGTGGTTTCGATGAGGTCGAACTGCGTGCGCAGGCGTTCCTTTACCGGTTGCAGATCGAGATATTCGGCATTGCGGCCGGTTGCCCCCATCGGCATCGCCTCGATCAGCCGCAGCACGAAGCCGCGTTCCATGCAGAACGCGACCATCTCGTCGATCTCGTCGTCGTTGCTGCCGGCGAGCGCCACCATGTTGAGCTTGATCGGCGCAAAGCCCGCGTCCTGTGCGGCGGCGAGGCCGGCCATCACCTTGGCCAGCACGTCGCGGCCGTTGATTTTTTCCACCCGCGCCTGCTGCAGCGAATCGAGGCTGACGTTGAGCCGCGTCACCCCGGCGGCTTTCAGCGCGTGGGCGTGCTTGTCGAGCTGGGTGGCGTTGGTCGACAGAGACAGGTCGTCGATGCCGGGCAGCGCGGCGATACGTTTTGACAAGCCGGCGATGTCGCGCCGCAACAGCGGCTCGCCGCCGGTCAGG
>JAIBFE010000118.1 GCA_019459705.1 Thiobacillus sp.
CGCTCGAGCGTCACCGACCCGCACAACCTCGGCGCAATCATGCGCTCGGCCGATGCCTTCGGCGCTCACGCCGTCATCGCGCCTATGGACAACGCCGTCGGCATCAACGCCACGGTGTAAAAAGTCGCCTCCGGTGCCGCCGAAACCGTGCCCTACATCATGGTCACCAACCTCGCGCGCACCATCGAAGATTTGAAGGAACACAACATCTGGGTCATCGCCGCCGACATGGACGGGGAGCAGCCGCTGTCCGGCATCGACGCCAAGACCGGCATCGCCTGGGTGCTCGGCGCCGAAGGCGCTGGCATCCGGCGCCTGGTCAAGCAGAGCTGCGACCAGGTCGCACGCATCCCCATCGGCGGCACGGTGGAAAGCCTCAACGTCTCGGTGTCGGCGGCGCTGTGTTTGTATGAGACTGTGAGGCAGCGGGGCGCTTGAGCTGTTTTTAGTGACATGGCAAGCCGGGCTTGTCCGCTATAGTCACTCATCCACGATATCCGCTGAGGAATATCGTTTACGACTGCATTTCCTCTCAACGTCTAGAAGGGGGTGGGTTCGATGATTCTGCAGCGGCTGCTGAACAAAATGGTCCAGCCTTTCGGCCTTGTATGCGTGGAAAAGCCGCACATCAGCCGGCTTCCCGAACTTGATAAGAAATTTATCCAGAATGCACGCATCTTGTCCTGTCGCGAAGCTATCCTGACCCGTCTTCCTCAAGGCGGTGTCGTGGCCGAAATCGGAGTGGCTTTCGGGCGTTACTCGCGCAAGATTCTCGACATCATGAAGCCAAGCCAGTTCGTCGCGGTGGATTGTTTCGGTCTGGATCAAACGAACTGGCTTGGGCACCAGCCCTATGCGGATTTTCTGGGTGGAATGCCTCATGAGGCGTTTTATCGGAAGCAGTTCGCCGCTGAGATCGAGAGCGGAACTGTGGTCATCAAGAAGGGTTTCAGCCACGAAGTCATGGAGACTTTTCCCGACGCCTATTTCGACATGATCTACGTGGATGCCGCTCATGATTATGCAAGTGTGGTGAAGGATCTGGAAGTCAGCGGGCGCAAGATCAAGCCCACTGGCCATATCTTGATGAACGACTACACGCTGGTCGATCCTCTGTTGCTGCAGCCCTACGGTATCGTCCAGGCTACCCACGAGTTCTGTGTGGAACAGGGCTGGGAAATCATTTATCTCGCCCAGCATCCCTACATGTTCTGCGACGTTGCCTTGAGAAAGCTTTGAGCCAGCATGTCCAGCACGAAAATATCGACAGCCTGCGCCTTCAATTCGATGGATGACTTTGTCGTCAAGTGGAGGGCGGCCTAACTGCCCGGTTCCAGGCTGATGCCTTGATCCGCTACGACAGTTCCGCTTCTGGGCAGGACCATACAACCGGGCAGCCGCGATTCACGCCAGTTCCTGCAAGCGCAACAAGCGCGCGGCCTCTTCGTCGCGCGCATCATCAATCTCCCGCATCACGCCCTCCAGATCGACCGGCGGCATCGCGCATTCGAACCGGCCCGTGAGTTCGCTCTCGGGATTCAGCTTGCCGTGTTCGTACAGCGCCCAGATTTCTTCAGCATATTGCGTCGCCAACAGTGCCGGCGCGAACTGACCGAAATAGGTCCGCAGGTTGTTCACGTCGCGTGCCAGCATGGCATGGGCGTGGTTGTTGCCGGCGGCGTCGACCGCTTGCGGCAGGTCGATGATCACCGGGCCGTCAGCGCTGACGAGGATGTTGAATTCGGACAGATCGCCGTGGACGACGCCGGCGCAGAGCATGCGCACCACTTCGCCGATCAGGGTGCGGTGGTGGGCGAGGGCTTCGTCTTCGGTGAACGACACGTCATTGAGCCGGGGCGCGGCGTTGCCGTCGGCATCGGCCACCAGTTCCATCAGCAGGACGCCCTCGTGGAAGTTGTACGGCGTCGGCACGCGTACCCCTGCAGCCGCGAGCCGGTATAGCGCATCGACTTCGGCGCTCTGCCAGGCGGCTTCCTGCATCTCGCGGCCGTACTTGCTACCCTTGGCCATGGCGCGCGCCTGGCGGCTGTTCTTGGTCTTGCGGTTTTCGGTGTAGTCGACGGCCTGGCGGAAGCTGCGCTTGTTGGCTTCCTTGTAAACCTTGGCACAGCGGACCTCGTCGCCGCAGCGCACGACGAAGACCATGGCCTCCTTGCCGCTCATCAGCTGGCGCACGACGCCGTCGATCAGGCCGTCTTCGAGCAGGGGTTCGAGGCGTTTGGGAATTTTCATTCGCTGCGGCTCTAGCCGCGCACCTTGCGGTACGCCTCCAGCAGGCGCTGGTGGATCGCGCTGCCCTCGAAGTCGTTGCCCAGCGTGGTCAGCCCGAAGAAGCGTTCGTCCTGGTTGAACAGCGCGAACGCCTGTTCCAGCGTCTCGCGGCCGTACATCAGCGCGAGCGCGGATTCGAAAGAGTTGGGGTCGTCGAGCTGCACGAGGTCGGCGATGCAGCGGTAGACCTTCAG
>JAIBFE010000119.1 GCA_019459705.1 Thiobacillus sp.
GCCGGCATGGCCATGTCGAGGAACTCGTCGTGATCGCGGACCAAGTAGTGGCGACGAAAACGATCGAGCGCCGATCCGGATGTTTCCGCCGCCATGCGCGGATACCAGAAATAGCCGCCGAACACCTCGTCGGCGCCCTGCCCGCTCTGCACCACTTTCACGGTCTTGCTGACCTGTTCGGCCAGTAGATAGAACGCCACCGCGTCCTGCGCGAACATCGGCTCGGACATCTGGTCGACCGCCTCGGGCAGGCGCCGCAAAACTTCCGAATTGGGAATCAGGTACTTGTGGTGGCGCGTGCCGTACATCGCCGCCACCGGGTCGGAGTATTCGAATTCGTTACCGCGTTCTTCCGGCTGATCTTCGAAACCCACCGAAAACGTCATCAGGTCGGGCACGCCCTGTTCGGCCAGCAGCGCCACCAGCAGGCTCGAATCGAGGCCGCCCGAGAGCAGCACGCCGACCTTGACGTCGGCAATCTCGATGCGCTTTTTCACCGCCTGGCGCAAGCTTTCGTGAATGGCTTCGGTCCACTCGGCCTCGGTCTTAGGCACTGCCGGACGTTGCGCTGCCAGTGACCAGTATTTCCGGTGACTGAGCTCACCGCGCAGGTTCACCGTCATGGTGGTGCCGGGGGCGAGCTTGCGAATGCCGTTGAAGATCGTGCGCGGCGCCGGCACCACCGCGTGCAGGGTGAACAGGTGGTGCAGCGCCATCGCGTCGATGCCGGTGTCGACCCCGCCCGCCGCCAGCAGCGCCTGCGGGGTCGAGGCAAAGCGGAAGCAGCCCAGGGTTTCGCTGTAATACAGCGGCTTGATGCCGAGGCGGTCGCGTGCCAGGAACAGCACGTCGCGGTTCCAGATGGCGAACGCGAACATGCCGTGCAGACGCTCGACGCAGGCTTCACCCCACTCCAGGTACGCGCGCAGGATGACCTCGGTGTCACCGTCTGAGTGAAAGACGTGGCCGCGCGCGATCAGTTCGCCGCGCAGTTCCGGGTAGTTGTAGATGGTGCCGTTGAACACCAGCGCGGTGCCGCTGGCAGCGTCGATCATCGGCTGCTTCGAGCGTTCCGACAGATCGATGATCGCCAGCCGCCGGTGGCCCAGACGGACGGAGCCGTCGGCGTGCTGGCCTTCGGCATCCGGCCCACGCCGCGCCAGCCTGGCCAGCATGCGCACCATCGCATCCGCGTCGGGCGCCTTGTTGTCGAACCGGAATTCACCTGCTATGCCGCACATGTTTTAAAACCCTTGTTATCCGCGAAGGATGCGAATAAACGCGAAGGTAACCCTGAATGTTTTCTTGGCGCCCCTTCGCGGCCTTCGCGGAAAAAAGTTGTGTTTCACGCCACCAGCGGCGGCTCGTCCATCAGCGCGATCTGCTCGCGCAATTCGAGGATGCGCGCCTGCCAGTACAGCTGCGTATTGAACCATGGAAACGCGGCGGGGAAAGCCGGGTCGTCCCAGCGGCGGGCGAGCCAGGCCGCATAGTGGATCAGTCGCAAGGTTCTGAGTGCTTCGACCAGATGCAGTTCGCGCGGATCGAATTCCATGAAGTCTTCGTAGCCCGTCAGGATCTCGTTCATCTGCGCCTGCTGTTCGTCGCGTTCGCCGGACAGCAGCATCCACAGATCCTGCACCGCCGGGCCCATGCGGCTGTCGTCAAAGTCGACGAAATGCGGCCCGGCTTCGGTCCACAGCACATTGCCGGCGTGACAGTCGCCGTGCAGGCGGATGGCGTGTACCGGGCCGGCACGCTCGTAGCAATGCGCGACGCTGGCAAGGGCATGCTCGACCACGCTGTCCCATGCTGCGACCAGGTCGGCCGGCAGCCAGTTGCCGTCGCGCAGAAAATCGCGTGATGCGAAACCGAAGGTCTCGATGTCAAGGGCCGGCCGATGCGCAAAGCTGGCCTGCGCGCCCACCGCGTGGATACGCCCGAGAAAGCGCCCCATCCATTGCAGGGTGTCGGCGCGGTCGAACTCGGGCATGCGCCCGCCCTGTTTCGGGTAGACCGCGAAGCGGAATCCGGCATGCGCGTGCAGCGTGACACCGTTCAACGTCAGCGGGGCGACCACCGGAATTTCGCGCGCGGCGAGGTCGATGGTGTACGCATGTTCTTCCAGGATGGCGGCGTCGCTCCAGCGCTCGGGTCGGTAGAACTTGACCACGACGGGCAGGCCGTCCTCCACCCCCATCTGGTAGACGCGGTTCTCATAGCTGTTCAACGCCAGCAGGCGGCCGTCGGCTTTCAGGCCGGTGCTGTCGAGCGCGTCGAGCGCGCAGTCGGGCGTCAGCGCGGAATAGGGGTGGGACGCATCCATGATCGGCAGAGGCAAAACGGCTATGCTCAAGAAGTGAACTTAAAACAGATAATGCCTCAACTCTCTGCCCGCATCGCCACGTCATGACGTCGCCCGATCCTTTCCGCATGGATATCTCCCGCCATATATGGGAAACCCGCTACCGTGCCGCTGGCGAAGCCGACATTCGCGCCAGCTGGCGGCGGGTGGCGCAGGCTATTGCGCAGGCCGAAACGAAGGACCGCGATGGCTGGGCCGGGCGCTTTTACGACCTGCTGGACGACTTCCGCTTCCTGCCCGGCGGACGCATTCTCGCCGGCGCCGGCGCCGGCCCCCGGGTGACGCGGTTCAACTTCTTCGTGATTGGCGAGATAGCCCACGCCCTCGAACATATTTTAGGAGCGGGCT
>JAIBFE010000126.1 GCA_019459705.1 Thiobacillus sp.
TTGTCGACTCGGGGATTGCGTTCGATGTGCTGATCGGGCCGGCCTACAAGGGCATTCCGCTGGCGGCGAGCATTGCGATTGCGCTGGCGGGCATGGGGAAAAACGTGCCGTTCGCGTTCAACCGCAAGGAAGCCAAGGATCACGGCGAAGGCGGCACGGTGGTCGGCGCGGCGCTCAAGGGCCGCGTGCTGATAGTCGACGACGTGATCTCGGCGGGCACCTCGGTGCGCGAGTCGGTGGACCTGATCCGCGGTGCCGGTGCCGAACCGGCCGGCGTGGTGATCGCGCTGGATCGGATGGAACGGGGCACCGGCGAGAAGTCGGCGGTGCAGGAAGTACGAGAGCAATATGGCATTCCGGTGGTGGCGGTCGTCACGCTGGACAATCTGGTGGAGTTTCTGGAACGCGATGCAAACCGACAAACTGAATTGCAGGCTGTGGCAGGGTACCGTGCAACGTATGGGGTTTAGCCTGCTGGCAGTCGCCCTGCTGCTGACGATGAGCGCGGCGCAGGCGACGATGTACCGCTGGGTGGACGGCAATGGCCGCGTGCACTATAGCGACACGCCGCCGATGACCTATCAGAAGAGCGGCGGCACCGAGATGAACAAGCAGGGCCAGGTGATCAAGCGCACGCAATCCGAAGCCGAGCGCCGCGCGGAAGTCGAGCGCCAGGCGGAGCAGAAGCGGATTCAGGCAGAGCAGCAAAAGCAGGTGCAGCTTGATCGTGCGCTGATGTCGACTTACACCACCGAGGCGGAAATCGATCTGGCGCGCGACCGTGCGCTGGAGCATCACAAGCTGGCGATCAAGGGGGCGGAAATCCGCGGCAAGGCGGTGGATGCGAATCTGGCCGACCTGAAGACGCGCATCGCCAACATCGAAAAGTCAGGCCGCCCGGTGGGCCCCGGCCTGAAGGACCAACTGGATCAGGCCACCCGGGAACAGCAGGAACTGAAGCGCACCATCCAGACCAACGAAGAGGCCATGGCGAAGGTGCGCGAGAGATACGCGGCCGACAAGACGCGCTTCATCGAGCTGTCGGGCAGGCAGTAAGAAACGGTATCGGGAAGGAGGGGGGGGGGGGGGGGGGGG
>JAIBFE010000134.1 GCA_019459705.1 Thiobacillus sp.
GTTGCCATCCAGCGCGATGAGTTCGATTTTGGTGCCGCCGAGGTCGATGCCGAAACGTAGAGTGGGTGCCACGGTGTAAAATCTCCGGCTATTCAATTTGCGTTGGAATCAACATGGCAGGACATTCGAAGTGGGCCAACATCCAGCACCGCAAGGGGCGCCAGGATGCCAAGCGCGGCAAGATATTCACCAAGCTTATCAAGGAAATCACCGTGGCCGCCAAAATGGGCGGTGGCGATCCCGCGATGAACCCGCGCCTGCGGCTGGCGATCGAGAAGGGCAAGGCCGAGTCGATGCCGAAGGACAACATCGAGAACGCAATCAAGCGCGGCACCGGCCAGCTCGAGGGCGTCAACTACGAGGAAATCCGCTACGAGGGCTACGGCATCGGCGGCGTCGCGGTGATGGTCGACTGCCTCACCGACAACAAGACGCGTACCGTCGCCGACGTTCGCCACGCCTTCGTCAAGCACGGCGGCAACATGGGCACCGACGGCTGCGTCGCGTTCCAGTTCAAGCACTGCGGCCAGATCATCCTGGAACCGGGCGCGAGCGAGGATGCCGTGATGGAAGCTGCACTCGATGCCGGCGCCGACGACATCATCCCCAACGAGGATGGCTCGATCGAGGTGCTGACCTCGCCCGATCCCAAGGCCTTCGAAGCGGTGAAGGAGGCGCTGGAGAAGGCAGGCTTCAAGCCGGCGGTGGCCGAAATCACCATGCGCCCCGAGACCGAGACCGAACTGGCCGGCGACGACGCAGTGAAGATGCAGAAGATCCTGGACGCGCTCGAAAGCCTCGACGACGTGCAGGAGGTCTACACCAACGCCGTGCTGCCGGAGTAACGGATCCTTTGCGCATCCTCGGCATCGATCCCGGCTTGCGCCTCACCGGCTTCGGCGTGATCGAACAGACCGGCCAGAAGCTGGCCTACGTGGCGAGCGGCGTGATCAAGAGCGGCGAGGGCAGCCTGCCGCGGCGGTTGGGGGTGCTGTTCGCCGGATTGAACGAGGTGATCGCCACCTACCAGCCCGATACCTGTGCGGTCGAAATCGTCTTCGTCAACGTCAACCCGCAATCGACGCTGCTGCTCGGACAGGCGCGTGGTGCCGCGATCTGCGCCGCGGTGTCGCGCGAACTGATGGTCGCGGAATATACGGCGCTGCAGATCAAGCAGGCCGTGGTCGGCCACGGCAAGGCCGCCAAGGAGCAGGTGCAGGAAATGGTGAAGCGCCTGCTCGCCCTCCCCGTCGCGCCCACCGCCGACGCGGCCGACGCGCTCGCCTGCGCCATCACCCATGCGCACGGCAGCCGCCTGGGCGCGCACTCCACGGCGGGTTATCGCGTCAAGGGCGGACGTCTGGTATGAACCCTGCCCCGTCGCCGCGTGAGCCTTCGCGCGAGCATCTGGCGAATCCTCTCGTGCGCTATCTGCTGGCGACGCGTCCGGCCTTTCTCAGCATCACCCTGGCCGGCTGTCTGCTGGGCTTTGCCACGGCGCTCGCAGACGGTGTGCCGTTCGGCTGGACGCGCGCTGCAGTCACGCTGCTGCTGGCCATGCTGGCGCACGCCGGTATCAATGTGCTCAACGATTACTGTGATCACCTGAACGGCAGCGACGCGCGCAACACACAACGCATCTACCCCTATACCGGCGGCAGCCGCTTCATCCAGAATGGCGTGCTGACGCCGTACCAGATGCTGGGTTTTTCCGTGGTCCTGTTTGCTGTCACCATCGCCGGTGGAGTGTGGCTGCTCAGCGCCGCAGGTTCCGGACTGTTCTGGATCGGCCTGGCAGGCCTCGCCATCGGCTGGGCCTACTCGGCGGCGCCTTTGCGGCTGAACAGCCGCGGTGCGGGTGAAGCGTGTGTGGCGGCGGGCTTTCTGCTTGTCGTCGCCGGCGCAGACACCGTGCAGCGCGGTGCGTTTGCGCCGCTGCCCTGGGTGGCGGGTGCACCGTACGCGCTGCTGGTCGTCAGCCTGCTCTACATCAACCAGTTTCCTGATCGTGCGGCCGACCGCGCCAGCGGCAAGTTGCACTGGGTGGCACGGCTGTCACCCGCTGCCGCCGCCTGGGGCTATGGCCTGATTCTGCTGCTGGCCGTGCTGACCTTGTTGGGGGGCGTCTTGTTCGATGCGCTGCCGCTCGCCTCGCTCATTGCGCTGGCCGCGCTGTTTCCCGCTGGGGCGGCGGCGCGCCAACTGCAGCGTTTTGCCGCCACGCCCGAGCGCCTCGCGCCGGCTATCAGGCTCACGCTGTTTACTGCGCATGCGCAGCCCCTGCTGCTTGCGACTATCCTGCTATTTTCCGGAGATTTCCCATGATCGGTCGTATCACCGGTACGCTTGCCGCCAAGCAGCCGCCGCAGGTCCTGGTGGACGTGAATGGCGTCGGCTACGAAATCGACGTGCCGATGAGCACCTTCTACAACCTGCCTGCCATCGGCGAAAAAATCAGCCTGCTCACCCATCTGGCGATCCGCGAGGATGCGCACCTGCTGTATGGCTTTGGCAGCGAGATCGAGCGCGCGGCGTTCCGCGAGCTGCTGAAAGTCTCCGGCATCGGCGCCAAGACCGCGCTGTCGGTGCTGTCCGGCCTGTCGGTCAACGACCTGTCGGCGGCGATCGCGGCGCAGGAGATCGGCCGCATCGTCAAGGTGCCCGGCATCGGCAAGAAGACGGCCGAGCGTCTGCTGCTCGAACTCAAGGGCAAGCCGGTGTTCGCTGGCGCGATTGCCAGTACGGAATCCGCCGGCGTGTCGGACGACGTGCGCCAGGCGCTGCTGGCGCTGGGTTACAACGAGCGCGAGACCACCGCGGCCGTGCGCCAGTTGCCGCCCGACCAGCCGGTGGGCGAGGCGATCCGGCAGGCGCTGCGCTCCTTGTCGCGTGCCTGATATATGACCCGCAAACCCGGTACGCCCCCCCGGCTGGTGTCGCTGCGCAAGCGATTCATCTGGCTGCTTGCCGGCGTGATCGGCCTGTTTGCGGTGGGCATGGCCTTGAGTCTGCTGTTCAGTCTGCGCACGAATGACGCTGCCGAGGATCACCTGCTGAATGTGGAGGCCGCGCAGGCGCGGGCCAGCGTGCAGCGGCGCTGGGATTATTACCGGGAAGTGGCCGATAAGCTGGCGCGCGATCCGGAATTGCAGGACGTGATGCTGGTCGGCTCGACCGATGAGAAACAGCAATGGGCGATATCGCGTCAGCGCTTGATGCCCAACATTCTGGGACTGGCGCTGGTCAGTCTGCAGGGTGAGGTGTACGGCGATACCCGCCTGCTGCGGCTGGGGCCGAGCTGCCTGCGCGATCTGCGCCAGCACGGGGTGCGCATGCAGACCCAGGTGCTGATCCATCGCGACATGCCGGGGCTGGAGCATGCCGATCTGGGTGCGTTGGTGCACGACGCGGGGGGCGGGGCGCTGGGGATGGTTTTTTTGAGCGTGCGACTGGCGCAACTGCAGCGCATCGTCGACGAATCCACCCAGCCTGGCCATGCCATTATGCTCGTCGATGCAGCCGGCAATCCGGTAGTCAGAAGTGGCAGCCTGGAGGGCGCGGTGCGTGAGGTCAGCCTGCCCTTGTCCTCTACGGGCTGGACGCTGGTAGCGCAGTCTCCCATTCATCGGATTACACACAGCGGACGCCTGCAAATCCTGGCCGGCATGCTGACTCTGGCAGCCGTGCTGCTGCTGCTTGTCGTAGTCGCGCTACGGATGCGTCGGCCGGTGATGCAGGATATCGACGCGGGACTTCACGCGCTGGCAGGTCTGACCCGCAGCGAGTCCGCCCCCCCAATCGTGACGCGTTACGTGGAATTCGCGTCCGTGGCCGCAGACATCAACCGTATTGCGCAACAGCTGCACGATCAACGCGAGCAACTGGCCACGCTCAGCCTGACCGATTCGCTCACCGGCTTGCCCAACCGCCGCGCATTCGAGACCCGCTTCCCCCAGGCACAAGGACTGGCCGAACGGCAGCATCCGGTCGCACTGGTCATGCTCGATATCGATCATTTCAAGGGGGTCAACGACCGCTTTGGTCATGGTGTGGGCGACCAGGTTTTGCTGGCACTGGCGCAATCCCTGAAGGAACTGACCCGGCGTGCCGATCTGGCGGCGCGTCTGGCTGGAGACGAGTTTGTGGTGTTGTTGTCCGGGCTCGATGCGGCCGGATTGGACGCGTGGTATCAGCGCCTGAGTGACCATTTCAGCAACGAACTGAATGCGTATGGTCTGGATTTCCGGACGGGCATCAGCGCGGGGCAAACCTGGCTGGGCAGGTCTTCCAGCGATACGGTCCATGATGCGCTGGCGCGGGCCGACCATGCGCTCTACCAGGCCAAGGCGCGCGGACGCGGCCAGCTGGTGCAGGATGGTCCGCCTGCCACAGACGGCACCGAGTAGAATTCCCGTTTGTCCGCTCCCCACCCTCTTTCAACCGCATGATCGAAACCGACCGTCTCATTGCCCCCGCCGCTGTCAGCCCGCAGGAAGAGCAGATCGAGCGCGCGCTGCGGCCGCGCTCGCTGGCCGAGTATGTCGGCCAGGCCAAGGCGCGCGAGCAGCTCGAAATCTTCATCCATGCCGCCCGCAATCGCAGCGAGGCGCTCGATCACGTGCTGCTGTTCGGTCCGCCGGGGCTGGGCAAGACCACACTGGCGCACATCATCGCGCGCGAGATGGGCGTCAACCTGCGCCAGACCTCCGGACCGGTGCTCGAACGCGCGGGCGACCTGGCTGCGCTGCTGACCAACCTGGAACCGCACGACGTGCTGTTCATCGACGAAATTCATCGCCTGTCTCCCGTTGTGGAAGAAGTGTTGTATCCCGCGCTGGAAGATTTTCAGATCGACATCATGATCGGCGAAGGCCCGGCGGCGCGCTCGGTCAAGCTCGACCTGCCGCCCTTCACCCTGGTCGGCGCCACCACGCGCGCCGGCATGCTGACCAACCCGCTGCGCGACCGTTTCGGCATCGTCGCGCGGCTGGAGTTCTACTCGGCGGAGGAACTCGGCTTCATCGTGCATCGCTCGGCCGGCCTCTTGCAGATGAATCTCGACGGAGCCGGCGCACTGGAAATCGCCCGCCGCTCGCGTGGCACCCCGCGCATCGCCAACCGCCTGCTGCGCCGCGTGCGCGATTACGCCGAGGTGAAGGCGGACGGACAGGCCACCGGTGCGGTGGCGGATGCGGCGCTGGTGATGCTCGACGTCGACCGCGCCGGGCTCGACGTGATGGACCGCAAGCTGCTGTCGGCGGTGGTCGAGAAATTCATGGGCGGCCCGGTCGGGCTGGACAACCTCGCCGCCGCCATCGGCGAGGAACGCGATACCATCGAGGACGTGCTCGAACCCTTCCTCATCCAGCAGGGCTATCTGCAGCGCACCCCGCGTGGCCGCATCGCGACGCCTTTGGCGTATCGCCACCTCGGCTTTGCCACACCATCCGGCGAAGCGGGCGCGGACCTGTTTTGAACGTGCGGTTTCACTGGCCGGTTCGCGTGTATTGGGAAGACACTGACGCCGGTGGCGTGGTGTACTACGCCAACTACCTCAAGTTCATGGAGCGCGCACGCAGCGAATGGCTGCGTGCGTTCGGATTCGAGCAGGATGTATTGCGCGACGAGTCAGGCGTTGTGTTCGTGGTGCGGCGGGTTGAAATCGATTACCTGTCGCCGGCGCGCTTCAACGAGCAACTCGACGTCTCGGTCAGCCTGCATGAAATGGGACGCGCCAGCCTCAGCGTGAAGCAGGAACTCATGCGGGGCGCCACCTGTCTGGCAAGGGCCGAGGTGATGCTGGCCTGCGTCGACGCGGTACGTTTCAAACCCGTTAAAATACCCGAGCCCCTTCTTCAAGCGCTGGCCCAAGCAACGTGAACCCAGACCTCAGCCACGACCTTTCCCTGCTCCATCTCGTCCTCAACGCCTCGCTGCCGGTGCAACTCGTGATGCTGTTGCTGCTGGGGGCGTCGCTGATGTCGTGGTGGTTCATTTTCATCAAACTGTTTGCGCTGAAGCGCGCCCTGCGCGTGACCGATCGCTTCGAGCGCGAGTTCTGGGGTGGCGGCGATATTAACGCCATGTACGAACGGGTGGCGGCCGAGCGCGAAAGCGCAGGCGAAATGGAGCACATCTTCGAAGCGGGTTTTCGCGAATTCATGAAGCTGCGTCAGCAATCCGGGCTGTCGCTCAACGTCATCATCGACGGCACCCGCCGTGCCATGCGCGCCGCGTACCAGCGCCAGCTCGACGGCCTCGAGTCGCACCTGTCCTTCCTCGCCACCGTCGGTTCGGTGTCGCCCTACGTCGGCCTGTTCGGCACCGTGTGGGGCATCATGATCGCCTTCATGGGGCTCTCGAGCGTCGCCCAGGCCACCCTGGCGCAGGTGGCGCCCGGCATCGCCGAGGCGCTGATCGCCACCGCCATGGGCCTGTTCGCCGCCATTCCCGCCGTGGTCGGCTACAACCGCTATACCCACGACATCGATCGCCTGGCCAACCGCATGGAAAGCTTCATGGAGGAGTTTTCCAACATCCTGCAGCGGCAGGTGACAGCCAAGCCGGCATAGGCAGATGGCGCGCATCCGCAAACAGGTCGCCCAGATCAACGTCGTGCCGATGATCGACGTGATGCTGGTGCTGCTGGTCATCTTCATGGTGACCGCGCCCTTCATCAACCCCGCCCAGGTCGAGCTGCCCAGCGTCGGCAAGACCTCGCAGACGCCGGCGCAGCCGCTCGAAATCATCATCAAGGCATCGGGCGAATATGTGCTGAAAAACCGTGCCGTAGCGGGCGAAGAACAAGTGGTGGCGAAATCGGCGCTGGCCGACGAAATCGCTGCGCTGCATCTCGCCTCGCCGGACCAGCCGGTGGTCATCGCGGCGGACAAGAGTGTCCGCTACGAGGAAGTGATGAACACGATGGCGCTTCTGCAAAAACTGCAGATCACCCGCATCGGTCTGCTCGCCCGTCCGGCCCCATGAACATTCCGGCAGACGCGCCCTTCGTCTCCCGCCCCGAATCCACGCTCTTCGCTGGCGTGCTGGCCCTGGGCGTGCATGCCGTGTTCGTGCTGCTGCTGGTGTTCGGCGTGTCGTGGCAGACCGAGCACCCCGCGCCGGTGATGGTCGATCTGTGGAGCGCACTGCCGGCATCGCCTGCCCCGGTGCGGCCACTCCGTCCGCAGCCGGAACCGGCGCCCGAACCGGAGGCAAAAGAACCGCCGCCACCCAAGGCGCCCGACATTGCGCTGTAAAAAAAGAAGGCCGAGGCGGCGCAACTGAAAAGACTGCAGGCGATCCAGGCGGCCGAAGAAAAGGCCCGCGCCGAGGTAGTCAAGGCGGCTCACGAGAAACAACTGGCCGAGCAGAAAAAACGCGCACTGCTGCGTCAGATGGAAGAAGACGACGCGATGCGGCGCATGACGGATGAGACCGCCGCCAGCGAGGTGAGATCCCTGCAACAGGCTGCGGCGCGCGCGGCGGCCAGCAAGCGCCAGGCTGAAGTGGCAGGCGTTGTAGGGCAACATCGCGACCTGATTAGCGCCAAGGTGCGCGGCAACACCCGCCTGCCCGACAATCTGACCGGCAATCCCGAAGTGCGCTGCCTGGTGAAGCTGCTTCCTACCGGAGAGGTCCAGAGCGTGCGGGTGACAAAGTCCAGTGGCAACACTGCGTACGATGAGGCGGTGGTGCGCGCCATCGAAAAGTCGTCCCCGTTTCCGCTGCCGGCTGATCGCGATGCGCGCGCCGCATTCGTTCCGGAACTATCTTTCGTTCATCGGCCCAAATAGCAGGACCGGCGCCACGGCAACCGGCCCGTCATGCCGGCCATGTTAAACTGCCCTTCAAATCAAGCACTTTTGATCGAGATTCCTGCCCCATGCTGCGTGCTGTTCTGCTGTTTCCCCTGTTATGCCTGGCCTTGCTGAGCGCGTCGTTTTCCGCGCGCGCCGCTATGGAAATTCAGGTGATTGGCGGCGCGGCCAACAAGATCGCAGTGGCGATGGTGCCGTTTCAGGCTGCACCAGGGCAGCCGGTGCCGGCGCTGGACGAGATCGCTGGCAACGATCTCGATCGCAGCGGTCAGTTCAGGCGGGTGGATGTCAGCGGCACGCCACCGCCGCGTGCGCCCGCGCAGGTCAACTACAGTATCTGGCGCAGCAAGGGTGCGGACGCGCTGGTGATCGGCCAGGTGACCACGCTGCCCGGCGGGCGCTACGAAGTGCGTTTTTATCTGCTGGATGTGATCAAGCAGGCCCAGCTTGCCGGCTATAGCTATACCATTTCGGCCAGCCAATGGCGCGCCACGGCCCACCAGATCGCCGACATCATTTATGAAAAACTGACCGGCACCCGTGGCGCGTTCAGCAGCCGCATTGCCTATGTGCAGAAGCAGGGCAAGCGCTATGAGTTGCGAGTGGCCGATGCCGATGGACAAAATCCCCGCACGGTGATGCGCTCCGGCGAATCGGTGATCTCGCCGCGCTTTTCACCCGACGGCGCGCGCATTGCGTATGTGTCGTTCGAAGACAAGAAGCCGGTGGTGTATGTGCAGTCGCTGCAAAATGGCAGCCGCCGCAAGGTTGCGGCTTTCAAGGGCTCCAATTCAGCCCCGGCATGGGCGCCCGATGGCCGGCGTCTGGCGGTGGTGTTGACGCGCGACGACGCGTCGCAGATTTATCTCATCAACGCCGATGGCAGCGGACTGACCCGCCTGACCCGGGGCGGCAACCTCGATACCGAGCCGGTATTCGCACCGGATGGGCAGACGATCTATTTCACGTCGGACCGTGGCGGCAGCGCGCAGATCTACCGTGTGGCGGCGAGCGGGGGCGATCCCCGGCGAGTGACCTTCAGCGGCAGCTACAATGTATCTCCCGCAATCAGCCCGGATGGCCGCTATCTGGCGTATATCAGCCGCGAAGAGGGCCGCTTCAGTGTGGTGCTGCACGAACTGGCCTCGGGGCAGACTCGTGTGTTGACCGATACCGCACGTGACGAATCGCCCAGCTTCGCGCCGAATGGACAGGCAGTGCTGTATGCCACAGTACAGGGCGGGCGCGGCATACTGGGCACGGCAAGCCTCGATGGCAAAACCCGTGCGCGTCTGTCGGAGTCCGGCGTGGATGCCCGCGAGCCGGCCTGGGGACCGTAGGAGCAGGGAACGGGCAGTGCGGGTTCGTACATGCCTATGTTGAGTTGTTATTCATTCCAAGGAGAGACCGATGAACAAGATTTTCTGGCCCGTATTGTTTGCATTGACCCTGTCTGCGTGCGGCACCACGGGTGGCACGCAAGCGACGGTCGAAGACCGCACCGGTGGCAGCACGACCGCCGCGACTACGGCCACGCCGGCTGGCGGTACTGAAAGCACGGGCGTGAGCGGCGCCGGTGTGACGGGCACTGCACTCGCCGGCGACGCCTCCGCCGACCCGCGCAAGAACCCGGCCAGTCCCCTGTCCAAGCGCAGCGTCTTTTTCGATTTCGACAGCTTCGTGGTGAAGGATGAATACCGCCCGATGCTCGAGGCGCATGCCGGCTATCTGCTGTCGAAGCGTGATGCACGCGTGATCCTGCAAGGCAACGCCGACGAGCGCGGCAGCCGCGAATACAACCTGGCGCTGGGGCAGAAGCGTGCCGAGGCGGTACGCAAGGCGCTCGCCGTGCTGGGAGTGAGTGATGCGCAGATGGAAGCGATCAGCTTCGGCGAGGAAAAGCCGCGCAACGAGGCCGACACCGAGGCGGCCTACGCCGAGAACCGTCGCACCGATGTGGTGTATGGCGACGAGTAATTATCCGATGCGGCGCTGGGGTCTGATCCTGGTTTGCACGTTCGCGCTGGCCCAGCCGGCGTGGGCGCTGTTTGGCACGGCCGAGCTGACCCGTCAGACGCAGGCGCTGCAGCAGCGGGTGGATGCGCTCGATGCGCGACTCGACAAGCTGGAAGCGGCGATGCAGCAAAACCAGCAAATGCTGGATCTGCTGAAGGAGGTCGAAACGCTGAAGGCTGAAATTGCCAAACTGCGGGGGCAGGCCGAGGTCCAGGTGCATCAGCTGGACACGCTGGGCAAGCGGCAAAACGACCTGTATGCCGACCTCGACCAGCGCGTTGCCGATCTCGCCAAGGCAGCCAGGCCAGCCGCCGAGACCGATGCGGCCCAGGCCACGGTGTCGGCAGCGGCGCCGCCGTCGCCGGAGCCGTCGGCTGAATCGAGCAGTTACGAAGCCTCACTGGCCCAGTTCCGCGAGGCCAACTACCCGGCGGCCATCGCCGGCTTCAAGGCCTTTCTCAAGGCGTATCCGCAAAGCGAACTGGCAGCCAATGCGCAATACTGGATCGGTTATTCGCATTACGCCCTCAAGGACTACAAAACCTCGCTGGCGCATCAGCAAAAGCTGGTGGCCGCTTATCCCGACAACGCCAAGGTGCCAGACGCGCTGCTGAACATCGCCGCCAACCAGATTGCGCTGGACAACCTCAAGGGTGCCCGCAAGACGCTTGAAGAAATCGTGGCGAAATATCCCGGCACCAATGCCGCCACGCTTGCCGCCCGTCGGCTTTCTGCACTCAAGTAAGTCCGGTGGCTGAATCGCTTACGCGCCACCCGCAAGGGGTAGACCGTGGTTGCGGGGATGCTGAAGCGTCAGCAACCACGCTCCGGATAACGGAGGTCTTTCTTTCCCTGCAGGGGGAAACCAGTCGCGCCGGTCTGCCGACGGTGTTTGTCCGTCTGGCCGGCTGTCCGCTGCGCTGCCGCTGGTGCGACACGACGTACAGCTTTCAGGGCGGCGAAACCGTCACCCTGAATTCACTGCTGGCGCGGGTGGCGGACTATGGCGTACCGACCGTGTGCGTGACCGGCGGCGAGCCGCTCGCACAAAAAAATTGCCTGCCACTGTTGACCGCGCTGTGCGACGCCGGTTATTCGGTGTCGCTGGAAACCAGCGGCGCGCTCGATGTCAGCAAGGTGGATCCGCGCGTGTCGCGCATCGTCGACATCAAGCCGCCGGCGTCCGGCGAGGAGGCGCGCAACCGCTGGGACAATATCGCCCACCTCACGCCGCACGATGAAATCAAGTTCGTGCTGGCCGACCGCGCCGACTACGAGTGGGCTCGCGAGGTGTTGCAGGCACAACATCTTGCAACAACCTGTCCCATTCTGTTTTCGCCGGTGCAGGGCGAATTGCCGCCGGCGCAGCTTGCCGAATGGGTCATCAAAGACCGCCTGCCGGTGAGGATGCAGGTGCAGCTGCACAAGCTGCTGTGGGGGAACGCGCCCGGCAAATGAAATCCGCGGTCATTCTGCTGTCCGGTGGGCTGGATTCCGCCACCGTGCTCGCCATTGCGCACGAAGCCGGCTACGCTTGCCACGCGCTGAGCCTGGATTACGGCCAGCGCCACACTGCCGAACTCGCCGCCGCCGCGCGGGTGGCGAAAAGCCTGGGTGCAGTCGAGCATCGGGTCATGCGGCTGGGGCTGGGCGACATCGGCGGCTCGGCGCTCACCGACAATGCCATTGCCGTGCCCGAAAGCCCGACCGTGGGCATCCCGGTCACCTATGTGCCTGCGCGTAACACGGTCATGCTTGCGCTGGCACTCGCCTGGAGCGAGGTGCTGGGTGCGCGCGACATCTTCATCGGGGTCAATGCCGTCGATTATTCCGGTTACCCCGACTGCCGTCCCGAGTTCATCGCGGCGTTCGAGCACATGGCCAGTCTGGCGACCAGGGCCGGCGTCGAGGGGGCGCATCTGCGCATTCATGCGCCGCTGCAAACCCTGTCGAAAGCCGACATCATCCGGCGCGGCGCAGCACTCGGGGTCGACTACGCACAGACGGTAAGCTGCTACCAGGCCGACGCTGAAGGTTCGGCCTGCGGACGCTGCGATTCCTGCCGCCTGAGGCGCGAGGGATTCCTTGCCGCGGGCATTCCCGACCCAACGCGGTACGCTCACACAGTGAAATAATTCGGGCGCGATGGCGCAGCTTTCATGCCCACGCGAAGCCTGGAACAAGCCGCGATCGTGAAGTGCTGAAAGATGAAAATGTCATGGATTCAAAAGAAAAATCCTTGCCAGGCGGCTTTCCCAGGGTTACCTCAATGGTATTTATTATCCAGCCGGGCTTCCGCGCGAACGCATTAATATTCAGCTGTTTATCCAGACGCCCGCGGCATCCCCGCTTTCCGATTCCAGAGGAGAAGTAGACTCATGACGTACCAGGATTTCGCCAGTGCACAATCGTTCTTTCTGTGGTCGACTTTCGCGATCGCGCTGATCATGGGCGCCGTGGTCAACAAGACCAATTTCTGCACCATGGGCGCGGTCTCTGACTGGGTCAACATGGGCGACACCAGCCGCATGCGCGCCTGGGTGCTGGCCATCGCGGTGGGCGTGCTGGGTGTGATGGGTCTCGAAGCGGCAGGCATGGTGAACGTCACCAGCACCTTCCCGCCCTACCGCCAGACCACCTTGCCCTGGC
>JAIBFE010000143.1 GCA_019459705.1 Thiobacillus sp.
GCGTGGAACAGCTTTGCAGGAAGGCGCCCCAGGTTTCGCTGACCGCATCGTCCTGCCAGAACGTGACGGCGGCCCAGTCCACCGGTTTGAGCGTGGGATAAGACACTGCCGGCGTGGGGATGAGTGCCGGCGGCAGGGAGGCGCCGGCGTCGGCACCCGGGGTGGCGCGGTCGGCGCCACGGGCGGGCGCACCGCACAGGCTGACAACAACAGGGCGAACAGCCACGGGCTTGCGCGTAACAGCATCACGGGTGAAGATGGCTCAGATCAAGAACACCCGTCGAGTATAACAATGGGGAGACAGGTTTAATGGAGAGTCAGGGGCTGGGCTGGCTGTTGCTGGAAGCCGGAGTCGCACTGGGGTTGTTCGTGTTCATCGTGTGGTGGACGATGAAAAAGTAAAGATCGAACGCTAGATCTGGAATCACGTTCAATCGGGCGCGTGCGGCTTTGTCGCGCCACTCATGGGACTCAGTGCAATACGCGCGGCATCGACAGGGTGAATACGGGGATTTCGGCGTCGAACTTGTTGCCGTCTTCCGCAACCATCTGATAGGTGCCGTGCATGGTACCGACCGGGGTGGCCATTGCGGTGCCGCTGGTGTATTCGAAGCTTTCGCCCGGTCGCAGCAACGGCTGTTCGCCCACCACGCCAAGGCCTTTGACTTCCTGGGTGACGTTATCGGCATCGGTGATGATCCAGTGGCGCGAGATCAGCTGCGCGGCCACGGTGCCGGTGTTGGCAATGGAGATGGTGTAGGCGAACACGTAGCGGTCCGAAGAAGGATCGCTCTGCTCGGCCAGATACGTTGTGTTGACGTTGACACTGATGTGATATTTCTTGCCTTCGGCCACGGTTTTGCTCGACGGGATGGGATGCGCGGAGTGTAACGCAATGGCGTGGCGGACTTAAGTTAAAATGACCGGGTTTTCCCAAAATTCCCGGAGCTTCCCATGACTTACCGCATCGCCCCGTCCATCCTGTCCGCCAACTTTGCCAAGCTTGGCGAGGAAGTCGACAACGTGCTCGCCTCCGGCGCCGATATCGTCCACTTCGACGTGATGGACAACCACTACGTGCCCAACCTCACCATCGGCCCGCTGGTGTGCGAGGCGCTGCGCAAGCATGGCGTCACCGCGCCGATCGATGTCCACCTGATGGTGAAGCCGGTCGACCGCATCATCCCCGATTTCGCCAAGGCGGGCGCCACCTACATCACCTTCCATCCGGAAGCCTCCGAGCACATCGACCGCACCATCGGCCTGATCAAGGAAAACGGCTGCAAGGCCGGCCTGGTGTTCAACCCCGCCACCCCGATCGACGTGCTGGAATACACGCTGGACAAGCTCGACATGGTGCTGCTGATGTCGGTCAACCCCGGCTTCGGCGGCCAGAAGTTCATTCCCTACGTGCTCGACAAGGCGCGTGCCGTGCGCAAGATGATCGACGACCGTGGCCTGAACGTGAACATCGAGATCGACGGCGGCGTCGGCCCCGCCAACATCGCCGAAGTCGCGCGCGCCGGCGTCGACACCTTCGTCGCGGGCTCCGCGGTCTTCGGCGCCGCCAAGGACAGCGATCCGCAGCGTTACAACAGCATCATCGCCGCCATGCGCGCGGAACTGGCGAAGGTCTAACGACAGATACAGGGTTCAAGACACAAGAGACAAGGTGTTCTCTTGCAGCTTGAATCTTGCAACTTGAATCTTGCAACTTGAATCTATGAATTTCCCTCTCCCGATCAAGGCCGTCGTCATCGATCTCGACGGCACCCTGCTCAACACCGCACCGGATCTGGCGCACGCTGCCGAACTGATGATGGCCGACCTCGGCCGTCCCTGCCCGTCGCTGGAAACGATTTCCACCTACATCGGCAACGGCGTGTCGCGCCTGGTCAAGCGCGTACTCACCGGCGAGATGGACGCCGAGCCCGATGCAGCGCTGTTCGAGCAGGCCATCGCCGCGTACCAGAAGCATTACGGCGAACACGTGTCGCTGCATTCGCGTCCGTTCGACGGCGTCGTCGAAGGCCTCGATGCCTTAAAGGCGATGGGCGTGCATATAGCCTGCATCACCAACAATGCCGCGCAGTTCACCCATCCGCTGCTGAAGGACACCGGCCTGTTCGACTACTTCGAGCTGATCCTGTCCGGCGACAGCCTGCCCAAGCGCAAGCCCGACCCGCTGCCGCTTCTGCACGCCTGCGAGGTGTTCAAGGTGAAGCCGGCCGAGTTGCTGCTGATCGGCGATTCGCTCAACGACACCCAGGCGGCGCGCGCCGCCGGCTGCCCGGTGTTCTGCGTGCCCTATGGCTACAATCGCGGCCGCCCGGTCGCCGAGCTCGATCTCGACGCGGTGGTGCCGAGCCTCGCCGAGGCGGCGAGGATGGTGGTGAAGGCGTGAGGCTAGGGGCTAGGAACTGGGATCTAGGAACTAGGGAACGCGCCCTGTGGGCGCGATGGTGACACTGCGCGTCGCTTTTCCTAGCCCCTAATTCCTAGCTCCCAGCCCCTAGCCAAAATGACTGAACAAGACTTCTTCGACCTCGCCCGCCAGGGCTACAACCGCATCCCGCTGGTGCGCGAGCTGCCCGGCGATCTGGAAACACCGCTGTCGGTGTACCTCAAGCTCGCCAACGCCCCCTACGCTTACCTGCTCGAATCGGTGGTGGGCGGCGAGCGCTTCGGGCGCTATTCCTTCATCGGCCTGCCGGCACGCACGGTGCTCAGGGTTCGCGCTCATCTGCTGACGGTGGAAACCGACGGCAAGATAGTGGAGGAGTACACCCTGCCCGACCCGCTGGCCTTCATCGCCGAGTTCCAGGCGCGCTTCAAGGCCGCGCCGGTGGCCGGGCTGCCGCGCTTCACTGGCGGACTGGCGGGCTATTTCGGCTACGACACCATCCGCTACATCGAGAAGCGCCTTGCGGACAAACGCAAGGAGGACGTGCTGCGCACGCCTGACATCCTCCTGATGCTGACCGAGGAGCTGGCGGTGTTCGACAACCTTGCCGGCAAGCTTTATCTCATCACCCACGCCGATCCGATGCAGCCGGACGCCTACGCGCAGGGCCACCTGCGTCTTGCCGAACTGACCGAAAAACTGCATGCGCCGGTGCATCTGCCGGCCGAGCCAACGGTGGCGGCAGATGAGCCGATTTCCGAATTTGGCGAAGTCGAGTTCAAGGCTGCAGTGCGGAAGGCCAAGGATTACATCGCGGCGGGCGACGTCATGCAGGTGGTGCTCTCCCAGCGCATGGCGCGGCCGTTTGCCGCCTCCCCGCTGTCGCTGTACCGCGCGCTGCGCAGCCTCAACCCCTCGCCCTACATGTTCTTTTACGACCTCGGCGGTTTTCACATCGTCGGTTCCTCCCCGGAAATCCTGGTGCGGCTGGAGAGCGACACCGTCACCCTGCGGCCGATCGCCGGCACCCGCCCGCGCGGACTGACGCGCGAGGACGACCAGCGCCTGGCCGAGGAACTGCTGGCCGACCCCAAGGAATGCGCCGAGCACCTGCAACTGCTCGACCTCGGGCGCAACGACACCGGCCGCGTCGCCGTCACCGGCAGCGTCAAGGTCACCGAGAACATGCTGATCGAGCGCTACTCGCATGTCATGCACATCGTTTACAACGTCGAGGGCAGACTGAAGCCGGGGTTGTCTGCGCTTGACGTGCTGCGCGCCAGCTTCCCTGCCGGCACCGTTTCCGGTGCGCCCAAGGTGCGCGCGATGGAAATCATCGACGAACTCGAGCCCAGCAAGCGCGGCATCTACGCCGGCGCAGTGGGCTATCTCGGCTTCAATGGCGATATGGATCTGGCGATCGCCATCCGCACCGCGGTGGTCAAGGACGGCATGCTGTATTCGCAGGCTGGCGCCGGCATCGTCGCCGATTCGGTGCCCGACAGCGAATGGATGGAAACGCTCAACAAGGCGCGTGCCGTCGTGCGCGCAGCCGAACTGGCACAGGCGCGATTCGGCGGCGAGGCTGACTGAGTCCGGGGCGCTTGACGCGCCCTAACCCAGCTGATGACGCTTGAGCTTGCGGTAAAGCGTGCGTTCGGTGACGCCGAGTGCGGCGGCAACGCGCGCACGGTGCCCCTGATGCGTGTCGAGCAAGCCCTGGATATGTGCACGTTCCAGTTCCGGCAGCGATTGCGGAGATGACGCCGGGTACGACACGGTTGAGATGGCCGCGGGCGGGGCGGTGGTGGGCAGCCGTAAATCGGCGGCGCGGATCACGCCGTCGCGGCAGTTCAATACCGCTTGCTGCAACAGGTTGCGCAACTCGCGCACGTTGCCCGGAAAGTCGTGCGCCTGGAGTGCCGCCAGCGCATCCGCATCGAGCCGGCAAACCGGTTGCCCGCCGGTCAATCGCTTCAGCAGAAATGTCGCCAGTACGGGGAGGTCGGCGACGCGCTCGCGCAGCGGCGGCAAGGTCACGTCGATGCCGGCCACACGGTAGTACAGATCGAGCCGGAAGCGCCTGGCGTCGACCTCGTCGAGCAGCTTGCGGTTGGTTGCGGATACCACCCGCACGTCGGCAGTCAGTGTTTGCGTGCCGCCCACGCGCCGGAATTCTCCCGTCTCCAGAACGCGCAAGAGCTTCGCCTGCAGGCTGAGCGGAATTTCGCCGACCTCGTCGAGGAACAGGGTGCCGCCGTCGGCCAGTTCAAACAAGCCTTTTTTCTGTCCGCTGCTGCCGGAAAATGCACCGCGTTCGTGGCCGAACAGTTCGCTTTCGAACAGGCTTTCCGGCACGGCAGCACAGTTGATCACGATGAAGGCGCCGCCGGCCCGCGCCGAGCGGGCGTGAATGAAGCGTGCAGCGAGTTCCTTGCCGACGCCACTTTCACCGAACAGCAGGATTGGCGCCTCGCATTCGGCTACGCGTGCGAGATTGTCGACGCAGGCGAGGAACGCGGGAGACTGTCCCACCATCTGCAGCGCGTCGCACATGCTGCCTGCCTCGGCTTCCAGCGGAAACAGTTGCTCACCCAGATACAGTTCGCCGTTTGATCCGTTCAGCCGATGCCCGCGGATGCGGGTCCGCTCGGGCTGGTTGTCGGCATGGAAATGCGTGTGCAGCACCTCGACTGCCTCGCCTTGCGCGAACAGCGCCTGGTGCGGGCAATGCTCGCCGTTTTCGTGGCAGGGGCGCGGTGAGTGGTGCGACACCGCATGGCAGTGCTGGCCGACGATGGCTTCGGGCGTCACGCCATACGCTTCGCAATAGCGCTGGTTGGCGGCGACGATGCGGTAGGCGCGGTCGATCACCACGAACGGCTGCTCGTGCGTATTGATCAGGCTTTGAAGTTCGACGCCCATAACTGACACCCTGTCATGACGGATACCGGAAATTGACATGACAAACCGGTCATGTCAATCGGAATCGGCCCCGGCATCCCGCGTGAACAGCCGCTTTTCCGGGTGGCATGCCTGTTGCTCATACTGTGTCCAACCAATACAAGGAGACTGAATGTGGCACACATCGTAATTCTGGGCGCGGGCGTGGGCGGCATGACCATGGCCTACGAAATGCGCGAATCGGCGCGAGCGGAAGACAAGGTCACCGTGATTTCCAACCTGCCGTACTTCCAGTTCACCCCGTCCAACCCCTGGGTGGCGGTCAACTGGCGCAAGCGCGACGACATCACCCTGCCGGCTGCGCCCTATCTCAACAAGAAAAACATCGATTTCATCGCGGTCGGCGCGGCGCGCGTGCATCCCGAAAAGAATCAGGTCGAGCTCACCGACGGCCAGATCGTGAACTACGACTTCCTCATCATTGCGACCGGACCCAAGCTGGCGTTTGACGAAGTGCCGGGACTGGGTCCGGAAGGCCATACCCAGTCGGTCTGCCAGGTCGAACACGCCGTGGCCGCAGGCCGGGTGTGGGACGATTTCGTGCAGAATCCGGGCCCCATCGTGGTGGGGGCGGTGCAGGGCGCCTCGTGCTACGGCCCGGCGTATGAGTTCGCAATGATCATGGATACCGACCTGAAGAAGCGCAAGATCCGTGATCGCGTGCCGATGACCTTCGTCACTGCCGAGCCATATATCGGCCATCTGGGTCTGGGTGGGGTCGGAGACTCGAAAGGCCTGATGGAGTCTGCGATGCGCGATCGCCACATCAAGTGGATCTGCAACGCCAAGGTCACCAAGGTCGAGGCCGGAAAGATGTTCGTCGCCGAGCACAACGACAAGGGCGAGGTGATCAAGGAACACGAACTGCCCTTCGCCTACTCGATGATGTTGCCGGCGTTCAAGGGCATCGACGCCGTGTTCGGCATCGAAGGGCTGACCAACCCGCGCGGCTTCATCACCATCGATCCCTACCAGCGCAACCCTACGTTCCAGAACATCTACTCGGTCGGCGTATGCGTCGCCATCCCGCCGGTCGAAGTCACGCCGGTGCCGACCGGAACGCCGAAGACCGGCTACATGATCGAATCCATGGTCACGGCCACGGCGCACAACATCCGCGCCGTGCTCGACGGCGGCGAGCCCATTGAAAAGGCGACCTGGAACGCCATCTGTCTGGCCGATTTCGGCGACACCGGTGCCGCCTTCGTGGCGCTGCCCCAGATTCCGCCGCGCAACGTCAACTGGTTCAAGGAAGGCAAATGGGTGCACCTCGCCAAGGTCGCGTTCGAGAAATACTTCATGCGCAAAATGAAAAAGGGTTCGACCGAGCCGCTGTACGAGAAATACGTGCTCGGCCTGATGGGCATCAAAAAGCTCAAATGATTTTCCCGTGTCTCCGCCACTCAAGCGCCTGCGGGCGCTTTTTTTATGTCTTGGAGGCAAGGCGCACAGCTATAATCCTGAGCTCTTGGCGCAGGCTTTCGCCCGCCACGATGCCGTGACGCCGAAGGACACCCCATGCTTTTGATGATCGATAACTACGACAGCTTCACCTACAACCTCGTGCAGTATTTCGGCGAGCTGGGCGAGGACGTCAAGGTGATCCGCAACGACGAAATCGACCTCGCCGGCATTGCCGCGCTGAAACCCGACCACATCGTCGTCTCGCCCGGTCCCTGCACGCCGAACGAGGCGGGCGTGTCGGTGCCGCTGATCAGGGAGTTTGCCGGCAAAATCCCCATCCTTGGCGTCTGTCTCGGCCACCAGAGCATCGGCCAGGCTTTCGGTGGAAAAATCGTGCGTGCCGGGGAGCTGATGCACGGCAAGACCTCGATGATTCACCATACTGACGTCGGCGTATTCAAGGGGCTGCCCAATCCCTTCCGCGCCACGCGCTACCATTCGCTGGTGATCGAACGTGCATCGCTGCCGGATTGCCTGGAAATCACCGCCTGGACCGACGACGGCGAGATCATGGGCGTGCGCCACAAGACGCTGCTGGTCGAGGGCGTGCAGTTCCATCCGGAATCCATCCTCACCGAACACGGCCACGCCATGCTGGCGAATTTTCTGAAGGAGCGGGCGTGATGCAGACCAAGGATTTGTTGACGCTGCTGATCGAGCGCCACGACCTGCCGCACGACACCATGCTCGCCGCGATGCGCGGGCTGATGGGCGGGGAATGGACGCCGGCGCAGATCGCCGGTTTCCTGATCGCGCTGCGGATGAAGGGCGAGACGGTGACCGAGATCGCCGCTGCCGCCGACGTTATGCGCGAGCTGTCGACCAAGGTGCCGCTCGCCGGCATCGACCATCTGGTCGACACCTGCGGCACCGGCGGCGACGGTGCGCACACGTTCAACATTTCCACTGCGGCGGCCTTCGTCGCTGCAGCGTGCGGCGCGCGCGTGGCCAAGCACGGCGGACGTTCGGTGTCGTCCACCTCGGGCAGCGCCGACGTGCTGGAAGCGCTGGGGGTGAACGTCAACCTGTCCCCGGAAAAAGTCGCCGAGGCCGTGAAGAAAATCGGCGTCGGCTTCATGTTCGCGCCCAACCATCACAGCGCAATGAAGCACGCCGCCCCGGTGCGGCGCGAACTTGGCGTACGCACCCTGTTCAACCTGCTCGGCCCGCTGACCAATCCGGCCGGCGCTCCGAATCAGGTGATGGGCGTGTTCCATCGCGAACTGACCGGCAAGCTGGCGCGGGTGCTGCAGGCGCTGGGCAGCCGCCATGTGCTGGTGGTGCACGCCGAGGAAGGGCTGGACGAGATCAGCCTGGCGTCGCCCACCATCGTCGCCGAACTGAAGGACGGCCATGTGTCGGAATACGAACTCGAACCGGGTCTGTTCGGCCTGCCGAAGGTGGATGCGAGCGACATGGTGGTGAAGGGCAAGGACGAGGCGGTCGAGATGCTGCTGGCCGCGCTGGAAGGCCGCCATGCCGGCGCCACCGCCATCGTTGCGCTCAATGCGGGCGCGGCGATTTACGTGGCGGGTCGCGCGGCCAGCCTGATGGATGGCGTGGCGCAGGCGCAACGCGCAATTTCAAGTTGCGCAGCGCGCGACGTCCTTGAACATTACCGCCGCTTCAGCCAGTCATGAGCTGCCTGGAATAATGGATATTCTCGAAAAAATCCTCGCCACCAAGCGCACCGAGATCGACGCCGGGCTGGAGGCAGTGCCGCTGGCCGAGATGCGAGCGCGAGCCGGGGCCGCCACGCCGCCGCGCGATTTCGTCGGTGCGCTGCGCGCCAGACTGATTGCCGGACAGCCCGCGGTGATCGCCGAAATCAAGAAGGCCAGCCCGTCCAGGGGCGTGATCCGTCCCGACTTCCGGCCCGCCGAGATCGCCGCCAGCTATGAAGCCGGCGGCGCGGCGTGTCTGTCCGTGCTCACCGCCCGCCCCTATTTCCAGGGCCCCGCCAAGGATCTGATGCAGGCGCGCGCCCCGGGCGCAGTGCCGGGGGGGCGCAACGCTTTTATAATACGCCCCCA
>JAIBFE010000171.1 GCA_019459705.1 Thiobacillus sp.
CCTGCAGGAATTCATCAACCGCTTCAAGGCCAAGGCCAGCAAGGCCAAGCAGGCGCAAAGCCGGGTCAAGGCGCTTGACCGCATGGAAAAGCTGGCGCCGATGCTGGCGAGCGCAGATTTCACCTTCGAATTCAAGGAGCCGCTCAACCTGCCCAACCCCATGCTGACCATCGACGACGCCAGCTTCGGCTACCCGCCGCCGGCCGATGCCCCGGCCGGTACCCCGCCGACGGTCATCGTGCAGCACGTCAGCAAGTCAGTCTTCGCCGGGCAGCGCATCGGCATCCTCGGCGCCAACGGCCAGGGCAAGTCGACACTGGTCAAGACCATCGCGCGCACCCTGCCGGTCGTCGCCGGCGCAGTCACCGAAGGCAAGGGCCTCAACATCGGCTACTTCGCGCAGCAGGAACTCGATGTGCTGCGCCCGCTGGACACCCCGCTGGAGCACATGATCCGCCTTGCCCGCGACACGATTGCGAATGGCGGCGCCGGCCAGTTCAGCAGCCGCGAGCAGGACCTGCGCAACTTCCTCGGCACCTTCAACTTCAGCGGCGACATGGTCAAGCAGGCCGTTGGCACCATGAGCGGCGGCGAAAAGGCGCGGCTGGTGCTGTGCATGATCGTGTGGCAGCGTCCCAACCTGCTGCTGCTCGACGAACCGACCAACCACCTCGACCTGGCCACCCGCGAAGCGCTGGCGATGGCCTTGAACGAATTCGAGGGCACCCTGATGCTGGTCAGCCACGACCGCGCCCTGCTGCGCTCGGTGTGCGACGAATTCTGGCTGGTCACGCGTGGCGGCGTCGAGCCGTTCGATGGCGATCTGGACGACTACCAGCGCTATCTGCTGGACGAAGGCAAGCGCATGCGCGAAAGCTTGAAGGAAGCCGGTAAGGTGGCTGGCGCGCCGGTGGTCAAGGCGGAACCTGCGGCGGTGGCGGCGAAGAAGCCGGTGTCCTCGGGCAAGATCAAGTCGTTGAAGCAGAAACTGGAGAAGCTCGACAAAAGCATGGCTGCGCTACAAGCGGAAAAGGCGACGTTCGAAGCCCGTTTGGGTGGAACGCTTTCTGTCGAGGAGATTACTGAAACCGGCAAGCAGCTTCAGCACGTCATTGACGAACTGGCGATTGAAGAGGGGGAGT
>JAIBFE010000173.1 GCA_019459705.1 Thiobacillus sp.
GCAACGGCTACGCCGGCCTGTCCGAAATGTGCATCTACTACATCGGCGGCATCATCAAGCACGCCAAGGCACTGAACGCGATCACCAACCCGTCGACCAACTCGTACAAGCGTCTGGTGCCCGGCTTCGAGGCCCCCGTGATGCTGGCCTACTCGGCCCGTAACCGCTCGGCTTCGATCCGCATCCCGATCGCCGCCAGCGAAAAGGCCCGCCGCATCGAGACCCGCTTCCCGGATCCCACCGCCAACCCGTACCTGTGCTTCGCTGCGCTGATGATGGCGGGTCTGGACGGCATCCAGAACAAGATTCACCCCGGCGATCCGTCGGACAAGGATCTGTATGACCTGCCGCCGGAAGAAGACGCGAAGATCCCGAAGGTCTGCCACAGCCTGGAAATGGCGCTGGACGAACTCGACAAGGATCGCGAGTTCCTGACCCGTGGCGGCGTGTTCACCAACGACATGATCGACGCCTACATCGCACTGAAGATGGAAGAAGTCACCAAGTTCCGCATGACCACGCACCCGGTCGAGTTCGCAATGTATTACTCGCTGTAAACGCGGCGGGTTCACGCAAAAAGGGGTGGCTTCGGCCACCCCTTTTTGTTTGCCGTCAGGGTGTGCATCAAGATCGCCGCTTTTTGGCCGTTACCAAGTGGGTACGCTACACTCAACGCCATGCAAATCGCCCGACTTTCCTTGCTGTTATGCCTGATTTTTGCCGCACCCGTGCAGGCGGAGATCTACAAGTACGTCGATGAAAGCGGTCAGGTGACTTTTACCGACGTCTATAGAAAAGGGGCCAAACGCATCGAACTGCCGGGCGCGCCGGCACCCCTCTCATCCGGCAGCAAAGCGCCCAGGCGAGCCTCCTACAATCCCAGTCCGGCTGATTTCCCGCGCATCGATGCCGGCACGCAGAAGCGCCGCGACGATATACGCCGTCAAGTGCTGCAGGACGAAATTGCCGGCGAGCGCCGCAATGCCAACGAAGCACGCCGCCAACTGGCGCTGGGCGAACGTCTGCAGCCCGGCGAACGCGCTTCTGACGCGACCTATCTCAATCGCGTGAACAAATTGCGCGCCACCGTGCAGCAGCATGAACAAAACGTCGCGTCCATCCAGCGTGAGCTCGCCAATCTGAAGTAACGTGCCTGTTCGGACTGGCCTGCGACTATTAGGCAGTCGAGCCGGTATACCGGCCACGCACTAAGGTGCTAAAGCACCAACAACCACGCTCTGGCACAATCAGTGCTTCAACTGAGTGCATGAGCATGACATCGTTTTCTCCCACTGACTTTTCCGGACTGGATTGCCTGTCGACCGGCGCCCTGGTGCTGGATGCCGACAGCCGCATTCAGTATGTCAATCCGGCGGCCGAAACCTTGCTTGGGGTGTCCGGTGCACTGCTGGTCGGAGAAGACGCGGGCCAGACGTTTGAACGCAGTCCGGAGCTGTTGGCGGCTATCCAGACCGTGCGCAGTGAGCAGGAAACCGTCATCGAATACGAGCTCGATATCGTGGTGAGCGGCCATCCGCCCATTCGCCTTGGTTGCAGCATCACGCCGCTGGAGAAGCCTTCGCAAGCCGTGCTGATCGAAATGCGCGCGGTCGATCCGCATCTGCATATCGCCCGGCTGGAGCAGGCGCGCCTGCAGCAGGAGGCCAACCGTGAGCTGCTGCGCAACCTGGCGCACGAAATCAAGAACCCGCTCGGCGGCATCCGCGGCGCAGCGCAATTGCTGGAACACGAACTGCCGCGCGAAAGCCTGCGCGAATACACTCAGGTCATCATCAAGGAATCCGACCGCCTCCAGTCGCTGATGGAGCGTCTGCTGACACCGCACCGCATGCCCCGTTTTGGTGCGGTCAATATTCACGAAGTGCTTGAGCGGGTCCGCAGCCTGATCCTGGCCGAAACGCCAAGCGTGACGTTGCGGCGCGACTATGACATCAGTCTGCCGGAAATCCGCGCCGATGCCGAACAGCTGATCCAGGCTACGCTCAACATCGCGCGCAACGCGGTGCAGGCGATGCATGGCCAGGGCGAAATCATTTTCAAGACGCGGGTGGCGCGGCAGCCCACCCTGGAAAGCCGTCGCTATCGGCTGGGGATGCGGGTCGAGATCATCGACAACGGACCGGGCATTCCCGATGAGATTCGCGAGCAGATTTTCTATCCGCTGGTGTCCGGGCGCGAGGGCGGCAGCGGACTCGGCCTCGCCGTCTCGCAGACACTGGTTGCGCAAAACCACGGCACCATCGATTGCGAGAGTCGCCCCGGCCATACCGTGTTTTCCATTTTTCTTCCGCTTCCCACCTGAACGCCATGACGAAATCAAGCTGTGTCTGGATCATCGACGATGATCGCTCCATCCGCTGGGTGCTGGAAAAAGCACTGCTGCGGGAAGATATTCCGTGCATGACCTTCAGTTCGGCGAGCGACGCGCTGCGCGAGCTGGAGCGCAGTACGCCGGCTGCGGTGTTGTCCGATATCCGCATGCCCGGCGTGTCCGGTCTGGAACTGCTGCAGGCGTTGAAGGAGCGACTGCCCAAGGTGCCGGTCATCATCATGACCGCGTATTCGGATCTTGATAGCGCGGTGGCGGCCTTCCAGGGGGGCGCGTTCGAATATCTGCCGAAGCCTTTCGATGTCGACCAGGCGCTGGAACTGGTGCGCCGCGCGCTGGCGGAAAGCGCCCGCCGCGACACGCCGGCGCCGAGCGAATCGCCGATGACCGAAATGCTTGGCCAGGCGCCGGCGATGCAGGAGGTGTTCCGCGCCTTCGGGCGCTTGAGCCAGTCGCACGCGACCGTGCTGATCACCGGCGAATCGGGTAGCGGCAAGGAACTGGTGGCGCGTGCCCTGCACCGCCATAGCCCGCGTGCGACGGGGCCATTCATTGCGCTCAACACCGCAGCCATCCCGAAAGACTTGCTGGAATCCGAACTGTTCGGTCACGAGCGCGGCGCCTTCACCGGTGCGGCGGCGCAACGGCGCGGCCGCTTCGAGCAGGCCGATGGTGGCACCTTGTTTCTGGACGAAATTGGCGACATGCCGTCCGAATTGCAGACGCGCCTGCTTCGCGTGCTGTCGGACGGCCAGTTTTATCGCGTCGGCGGGCATACGCCGATCAAGGTCAACGTGCGGGTGATCGCCGCCACCCATCAGGATCTGGAGGTGAGGGTGCGCGAAGGACTGTTCCGCGAGGATCTGTTCCATCGCCTCAACGTCATTCGTCTGCGCTTGCCAGCGCTGCGCGAGCGGCGCGAAGATATCCCGCTGCTGGTGCGCCATTTCATGCAGAAAAGTGCGCGTGAGCTGGGAATGGAGGCCAAGGGCGTGTCGGAGGCTGCACTCAAGACCCTGGTCAATTTGCCGTGGAGCGGCAACGTGCGCCAGCTGGAAAACGTCTGCCATTACCTTTCGGTGATGGCACCGGGCCAGGTGGTCGAAGTGGGCGATCTGCCGGCGGATCTGATGCAGGGCAACGTGGCACAGGAAAGCGGAGACTGGTTGCAGGGACTGGCGGCCGAGGCGAGCGCTCGGCTGGCGCGCGGCGAGGCGGCGATTCTGGATGAACTCACCCAGGCCTACGAAAAAACGCTGATCGAAGTGGCGCTGCGCCATACTGGCGGGCGCCGCATTGAAGCCGCGCACCTGCTCGGCTGGGGCCGCAATACCCTGACGCGCAAGATCCACGAACTGGGCATGGATGCGGTCCCTGAAGAGGGGGCGTGATGCTCGACGTATAGGCAAAAAAGAAGCCGACCTGGGTCGGCTTCTTTTTTGCGTTGGTCACGCTCAGGCGGCTTGTGCTTCTTCCAGCAACTTCTGGATTTCGCCCTTCTGGTACATCTCGATCATGATGTCGGAGCCGCCGATCAGCTCGCCCTTGACGTAGAGCTGCGGGAAGGTCGGCCAGTTGGCGTAGTACTTCAGGTTCTCGAAAATTTCCGGGTCGGCCAGCACGTTGACCGCCAGGAAGTCCTTCACGCCGCAGGCCTGCAGCACTTGCGCTGCGCGCGACGAAAAGCCGCACTGCGGAAACTGGGGCGTGCCTTTCATGTACAGCACGACGGTGTTGTTGGTGACTTGGTCACGAATGCGGTCTAGCGCGGTCATCTCGGGGCTCCTGAACAATACTTGACTGGAATACTCGGGAATTATACGCGCGACGGGCAGTGCGTCAAGCAGGTTTTGGCTCGCGCTGATAGGGGCTGATGAACGCCTTGTGGAACAGATGCGGGATCAGCAGATGCGCGGGCATGCGCAGCCAGTGGGCGCGCACGAAGGCGGCCAGGCGGGCGGACGGAGTGAAGGCGTCGGCACAACTTGCATGGTCGGGTGCAAGCACCCGTGTGAAGATGCTGTCCATCAGCGCGAGCGTGGTGCGATTGGGTGCGGCAGCATCCAGCGCAGCTGTCACGCTGTCGGGGACGGGCGTGTCGAGGAAGTGGCGCAGGTAGCGCAGGGCGTAGAACAGCGAACGACTGAGTTGCAACTCGTCGGCGCGCGCAGTCAGTCGCGGCCAGAAGACGGGGTCAGTCGCAGCATCGCGCAGCAGCAGATCGAGGTCGGTGAGGTCGCGCAGTCCATGCGGCAGCTCGCCATCGTGGAACAAATGCGTGGCGGAATGCAGGATGCGGTCTTCCGCCGACAGCACATATACGCCTGGCAGGCCGTCCACCGCGATGGCACGACTGCGCAGCTTGGCGGAATCCGGGTGGTAGCGCGCCGTGTCGGGCAGGATCGCGTGATGCACGTCGACCACGGTGGCGCGCTGGACGTGCTGCATCGGCGGGATTTCGTGCATCCAGCGGCGGTAATAGCGCTTGTCATATTCCGACAGACCGCTGGCGTGCCAGCCCGCCAGCATGAGCGAGGACTCAGCCTGTGGCAGCCGTTCGCGCGGGATCAGGATATCGATGTCGTTGAACAGTCGGCCCGCTGCGGCGGGCAGGTTGGCGGCGACGTAGGCTGCGCCCTTGAGCACGATCAGCGGACTGTCGAGGTCGGCCAGCGCGGCGCGAAGCTGTTGCAGTTCCCATCGAACGGCGATGCGTTGCTTGCTGGCCAGCGTTTCGGCAGCGTCGAAATGCCAGCGGGCCACGGCCGGAATCGCAGCCGTCAGCCCGTGCTGGCGCAAGCGGTGAGCCAGACGCGCCAGCAGCCCCGCCGCCCGTGCCTGCCGTACCAGCATGTCCCACTCGCTCATGGAAAAGCGGGTGATGGCGTCAGGTGTGCGCAGAGTGCGGATGAGCAAATCGCGGGATAGGGGCATGGAGGTCAGGCAGGATGCGGGTTGCTGGCCAGTCGATCGAATGCTGCGATGGCCTCGTGAAGCTGGCTGTAGCGAAAATCATAGCAGGCGGTCTGATCGATCAGCGCTGCGCCGACGCGGAAGCCATCCGCGCCCAGATGACTGTAGTTGAATGCGTTTTGCGCCAGGAACATGAAAGTCTGCGCCTGCGAGCGCGGGGTGAACCGGGTGGACGCGCCGGCTTCCCATTTGGGGAAAATCACCCAGCCGGGGCGTGCGGTTTCGTGCTGGCGCAGCACGCTGTCGCGCGGCGGACGCATGTGCGCCACCGTGCCTTTGACCGTGTCGCGCGCGGCGCGGTTGTTTTAGGGGTCCGGGGAAAACTGGGGAATGACGTAGATCGACTGGTTTTTAAGGCAGACCGGGCGCGGCAACGGCTGAATCAGGCCGCTCTTGCGGTCGATCAGGGTGAGCTCGTCGGACAGCAGGCGCCAGCCAGACAGCACCAGACCTGCCGTCAGCGTGCTTTTTCCGGAACCTGGCGGGGCGGGCAGGATCGCCGCCAGGCCGTTTTTCTCGACTACGGCGGCGTGAATGATGAGGTAGTGATGTGCCTGCGTCGACACACACCAGTTGAGTCCCCATTCCAGCATCGGGAACGCCTGGTCGCGGGGCAAGGGCTTGAATGGCTGCCTGCCGTCGAACGAAAACGCTGCCTGGGGACGTACCCAGCGGCGCAGGGAGGCAGGCGGATTGACCGATACATGGAAATCGGCAAAGGCTTCGTGCGTGCTGCGTACCTCGAACTGGCCATAAAGCTCGGCCAAGCCTTCTGCGACGAAGGGGATGCGCGATTGCAGCTTGAGCGAAAACGGCCCGGTACGCATCCAGATGCCGGCACCAGCCAGCTGCCGACGCAGTTCGGCGGGAGGCAGTTGCAGCAGTTTCATGCGGATTCCAGCAGGCCGATTTTGCGCAGGCTGGCAAGCGTGTCTGCGGTCAGTTCATGAAGTTGCGGACTGTCCGGCACGCCGAGACGGGCTGCCAGCGCGGTAGCGAGCTCGTCCGCGGTGTAGCCTGGGTGGTCGCGGCAGGTTTGGTAGAGCGCCAGCGTCAGCGGCTTCAGATAGTGGGTGTCGCCCGACACTGCATCGTAGACGACCGCTTCATCTCCCCAGCTTTTCAGCAGACGGCTATTTTGTGCCTGCGCCTGCATCATTGTCAGGATATGTTTCTGTTATCCGGATCAGAACCCAGCGGGCAGCCGCGGTTGTTGAGCATGTCGAGCGCATCTTTCAGCGCGCCGGGGTTGCTCTGGAAGTTTGTCTGGAAAAGCACGATGATCTCGCCGGATGTGTAGCCAAAGTTGATGCTGCTGTGAGCAGCGTTCAGCAGGGCAGCGACGGCATGGAATCCGAGGCTGGGTGAGATCGGGTCACGGTTCCCGTTCAGGTCGCGCATGACTTCGAGCAACGTGTAGGCAGTGCCGTCCGCCTTCTTGTAAGCTTCGACGTTGAAAACAGCGTTGAACGTGTCGGCTTTCTGCATGGGGCTGACGTCTACTGCTCTGTATCCACTCCAAGCAAAAAAATGCTGCGGCTGCTTCCAATATCCCGGCGTGCAGCCTTCGCAAGGCGTGCCGCCAGGCGTGGAAAGATTGCCGGATGCCATGCCTGAAATCGTGCACTGGCTGGCCCATACCGGGCGGCTGGCCAGCGTGAAAACCGCTGAAACGCCGAGCGCGGCGCCGGTCAACTTACGACGGGATTGATCGACCACGTCGTTTTGTGACGCCTCGGGCGGGGTGTCCTGTGATTCGGGTGTGAGATCAGACATGGCAAGCCTCGATAATCGTTTGGATTCTGTTCGGTTCAATACAGCAAGATTCGGACCAATATACATCGGCTCAGTGGAAAGGCCCAACCCATGCAGGGTACTGCTATATCGAGTATCGCCTTGGGGAGGGCGTGTGTAAATTATTCCGACAGGTTGCCGCCGCTGACGCGCAGGATGCCCGCCAGATCGCCCCAGCTTTGCGGAGCGTGAATGCCATTCATGCGCAACAGGGTCTGGACGGCATCCGCTTGGTCATAGCCATGCTCCAGCAACAGCCCCCCGCCGGGTTTGAGGTGGGCGCAGGCGGCGACGGCCAGCTGGCGAAGATCATCGAGGCCGTCCTGACCGGCGGCCAGCGCGGACAACGGCTCGAAGCGCACATCGCCACATATCAGATGGGGGTCGGCGACGGCAATGTAGGGCGGGTTGCTGACAATGAGATCGAAACGCCGGCCGGCGAGCGTGTCGAACCAGTCGCTGGTCAAAAAGTCGACACGGGCGTTGAGGATGTCGGCATTGCGCTGGGCGATGGCCAGCGCAGCCGCCGAGCGATCCACCGCCGTGATGCGGGCATGCGGGCGTTCCAGCGCCAGGCTGATGGCGATGCAGCCGCTGCCGGTGCCCAGATCCAGAACCTCCAGGGCCTGACCGGGCGGGATGCGTTCCAGTGCCAGTTCAACCAGCAATTCAGTTTCGGGACGTGGAATCAGGACGTCGGGTGAGACCTGAAACGGGCGGCCATAAAACTCGCGAGCGCCGGTGAGGTAGGCAATGGGCTCGCCGGCCAGCCTGCGGCCCAGCAGGCTGGCGAACGTCATGATTTGCGTGGCGGCCAGCGGATCCGTGTCGTGCGCGATCAGCCAGACCGGGCTGACGTTCCAGGCAAAGGTGGCCAGTACCCGGCTCTCCAGGCGTGCTTCGCGCTTCTCCAGTCCAAGCGCGGCAGTGATGCGAAGGGTGGCGTCGTCGATCAGGCTGGCGACGGTGGTCGCCTTAGTTCTCACGCCTCACCCGAAAGCGTCGCCAGCAGTTCGGCCTGGTGCTCGGCCGCCAGCGCATCGAGCAGTTCGGTCAGATCGCCGTCCATCATCGCGTCGATCTTGTGCAGCGTGAGGTTGATGCGATGGTCGGTGATGCGACCCTGCGGAAAATTGTAGGTGCGGATGCGGTCAGAGCGGTCGCCGCTGCCGATCAGGCTCTTGCGGGTGCTGGCCTCGGCGGCGTGCTGCGCCTGAATTTCACGGTCTTTCAGACGCGCAGCCAGCACGCTCATGGCCTGGGCGCGGTTGCGGTGCTGTGAACGGTCATCCTGGCATTCGACCACCAGCCCTGTCGGCAGGTGGGTGATGCGCACCGCGGAATCGGTCTTGTTGATGTGCTGGCCGCCCGCACCCGAAGCGCGATAGGTATCGACGCGCAGGTCGGCTGGATTGATGTCGACTTCGCCGACTTCGTCAGCTTCCGGCATCACTGCTACGGTGCAGGCCGAGGTGTGGATGCGGCCTTGCGATTCGGTTTCCGGCACGCGCTGTACGCGGTGGCCACCGGATTCGAACTTCAGCCGCGAATAGGCACCCTGGCCGATGATGCGAATGATGACTTCCTTGTAGCCGCCGACCTCGCCCGGATTTTCCGATACCACTTCGACCTTCCAGCCCTTGCGCTCGGCATAACGCGTGTACATGCGCAGCAGGTTGCCAGCGAACAGCGCCGACTCGTCGCCGCCTGTACCGGCGCGGATTTCCAGGAAGATATTGCGCTCGTCGTTGTGGTCGCGCGGCAAGAGCGCCGTCTGTAGCTCGGTTTCCAGCTGCGCGATCCTCGTTTCGCTGCCTGCGAGTTCAGCTTCGGCGAGCGAGCGCAGATCGGGGTCGGCGAGCATGTCGCGGGCGGTTTTCTGGTCAGCCTCGACCTGCCGGTACTTTCGATAAAGCGCTACGACCGGGGACAGATCGGCGTGCTCGCGGGTGAGCCTGCGATAGTTGTCCATGTCGCCGGCGATGTCTGGCTGCGACAGCAGCGCGTCGAGTTCCTCCAGCCGCTCGTCGGCGCGAGCGAGCTTGTCGGCCAGCGTGGGTTTCATTCGTGATGCAGCCCGTAGAGCTGGCTGATGAGGCGGACGAACTGGTCGCGTTCGGCGCTGCTGGCATGGTTGAGCGCGTGGGTGGGCGCGTGCAGCAGCTTGTTGGCCAGCGCGTGGCTCATCGCATCGAGCACCGCGCGCGGGTCGTCGCCGCGCGCCAGGGATTTTTCGGCTTTTTCGATCTCGTGCCTGCGGTGACGTTCGGCGGAATCGCGCAGACTGCGGATCACCGGCACCAGTTCGCGACCCTCCATCCAGTGCACGAAACTTTCGACGCTGGTTTCGATGATGGCCTCGGCCTGCGCTACCTGTGCGACGCGGTTGTCCATGCCCTCGCGCACCACCTGGCCGAGGTCGTCGACGCTGTAGAGGAAGACATCGTCCATGTCGGCGACCTCGGCCTCGACGTCGCGCGGCACCGCGAGGTCGACGATGAAGATCGGTCGGTGGCGGCGCTGCTTGATGGCGCGCTCGAGCATGCCCTTGCCGAGGATGGGCAGCGGGCTCGCGGTCGAGGTGATGATGATGTCGTAGGCGGGCAGTTCATCGGGCAGCGCGGTGAGCGGGATGACGCCGGCGTTGAAGCGCTCGGCCAGGGGGCGGGCGCGCTCGGCGGTGCGGTTGGCCACGGTCATGCGGCGCGGGTGCTGCGCGGCGAAGTGAGTGATGCACAGCTCGATCATTTCGCCGGCGCCGATAAAGAGGCAGGCCTGCTCGCGGACGCTGGGGAAGATGCGCTCGGCCAGGCGCACTGCGGCAGCGGCCATCGACACCGAATTGGCACCGATCTCGGTGCTGGTGCGCACTTCCTTGGCGACCGAGAAGGTGCGCTGGAACAGCTTGTGCAGCAGGAGACCGAGGGTGCCGGCTTCCTCGGCTGCCTGGACCGCCTGCTTCATCTGCCCGAGGATTTGCGTCTCGCCGAGCACCATCGAATCCAGACCGGCGGCGACGCGGAAGGCATGCTGAGCCGCCTGCTCGCGCGGCAGCGTGTAAAGATAAGGCGCGAGTTCGCGCCGCTCGATGTGGTGAAAGTCGGCCAGCCACTGTGCCACGGCCTCGGGGGAGGGCGTGTTGACATACAACTCGGTGCGGTTGCAGGTCGACAGAATGGCGACTTCGGAGGCGCGCTGGCTCTGCGTCAGTTCGTGGAGCGCCTGTACCAGCTTCTCGGGGCCGAACGCGACCTGTTCGCGGATCGCGAGGGGCGCAGTGTGATGGTTGACCCCGAGGGTGAGTAGCTGCATGACGGCAGATGGCCGAAAATCGAAGACCGCTATTTTACTTTACCCGCCGCCTAAGCTGCGCGGGCGGGAAAACTGAGGCGGTCGTAATAGCGCCCGCGATACAGCAGGCGGCGGTGGTCGGGCGAATCGAAAAACCCGCTGCGGGTGTGCAGCACGTTGTTGCAGATGAGGCCCATGCCGGGGGCGAGGCGCGCGGTGAGGATGTAGTCCGAGCCGGCGAGAATGTCGGCCAGGGTTTTGACCGCGGCCTGCGTGACGGCGTCGTCCTTCCACACGATCGAGCGGGTGCGCGCGGTGTAGCGCATGTAAAGGAAACCTTGCCCGGGGTCGACTGCGAACACCGGTCCGCTTTGTTCGGGACGGGCGACGTTGTCGTCGTCCATGCGGGCAGGAATCGTCATCGCGTCGGGTTGCATCAGCGCGGCGACGTAATCGGGGTTGATGTCGCGCAACTGGATGTAGGCGATCTCGTGGTCGAGCAGCGCGTTCTCGCCGCCGGATTCGGCGTCCTGAGCGCAGTGCAGCGTCATGCCGAGGATACGGCGGTCGAGTGCGTTGTAGTAGCCGTCGGTGTGCCAGTTGATCGGCTTATGGGTGTAGGGGATGAAGTCGCCGCGCACGCCGCCACCTTCGTCCTCCACCGGGGTGATGCTGGACAGGCCATCCTCGTCGGCAAGGTAGTTGCCTTCCAGGCGGGCCAGCCCAAGCTGCTGCCCCAGCAGCCTGGGAATTGACTTGTCGTCGGCAGGCAGGTGCGGCGCGCTGTAGATCGCCATGTTGGCGCGTGCGCAGCGGTTCTCAAGCGCAGTAAATTCGGCCGCCGTGAGGTGCCGTGGATCGACCAGCGGCACGACCAGTTCGTCAACGCTGCGTGGATACGCAGCGAGTTTGGCGTCGCGCCAGGCGCGATAGCCGTTCTCGTTTCCCAGATCGAAAGGCGAGTTCGCCATGCCGTGCCTTACTCCGGTGGCAGCATGTCGGGCGAGCCGAAGCCGCGCTTGACCGGCGCATCGGACAGCAGGCCCTTGAAGCTCTTCCTGACCGTGCCCATCATTTCGGGCATTTCGATGTCCATGATCTGGTCCATGATCCATGTCTTGTCGCTGTCGCCCATCTCGTCGCGGATCTGCAGGCCGAGGAAGCGCAGTGCCGGGAAGCTGGCCTTCTCGTCGTCGGGGAACTCGAACTCGGCGTAATCGTTGAAACGCCGGTTGAGGAAGTCGATGAACTCGGCCTTGAAGTTGCGACTGCCATCCGGGCCGACCACGCTGATGATGTTTTCTTCCATCAACTCGCCAAGCCGGTTGGCAACCGCCTGCAGCACGGCGACGCGACGTTCAGGCGTCAGCGAGGCGTAGGCCATGCGGTCACAGTAATGCACCAGGAAGGCGAGGAATTCGGCGATCAGCTTGAAGCCACGTGCCGGCGTGATGATGTCGTAGTTCTCGCGGCCGAGGTTGTCCACGGCCTTGTCGGCGACGCGCCAGGTGGTGGTGGCGACCGCGGTGGCGATTTCCTCGGCGCTGCGCTCGCCGTCCTTTTTGAACCAGACGGTGCGGACTCTGACGGGTTTGACCATGGGTGTTCTCCTTTATTCGGCGGTGCTTTATTCGCCTGTAGCGACGGGGCGGGTGGGATCGGTGATCCACTCGCTCCACGAGCCGGGGTAAAGCCGTGAACCGGGAAGGCCGGCGATTTCCATCGCCAGAATGTTGTGGCAGGCGGTGACGCCGGAACCGCACATGTGGATGACCTGCCAGGCCGGTTTGCCCTTGAGCAGCGCCTGGTAGTTCTCGCGCAGCGCTTCTGGCGGCAGGAAGGTGCCGTCCACGTCGAGGTTCTCGTCGAACTGATAATTGACGGCGCCGGGCACGTGGCCGGCGACCGGGTCGAGCGGCTCGAAATCGCCGCGGAAGCAGCGGAGCGGGCGCGCCAACGGGGATAGCTGGTAGGCGGTGGTCGATGCGTGCAGGGCGGAGGCTTATC
>JAIBFE010000178.1 GCA_019459705.1 Thiobacillus sp.
ATCCTCACCACCAATATCGCAGGACTGAAAACCGGCGGCACGGTGTCGCAGCTGTGGACGCAGCACGAGGCTTTCGCGCGCCAGGTGGCGAACGAGGTGATGGACGTCCAGGACGCGTTGACCGGCGTGGCGCACGATCGCAAGAAACTCATCGCCGGCATGCTGGAAGCCTTCGACGGCGATCCCGAGCACGGCTGCACCGGACGCTCGGCGCCGGCGCGACTGGCGCGCGCGATTGCCCATGCGGATGAATTCGGGCTGGCAGTGCCTACCCTGCGGTCACTGGCAAGCTAGCCGCCCTGAAGCAGGGCCGCAATCAGGCACCACGCCCCTCGGTTTTCTTCCTGTCGCCGCCATACACGCCAGCGTGGTCGAAGTTCAGCCAGAGGGGTGAGCGGTCGGTTTTGAAGCGGCCCCGGATGCGATAGGGCACGCCCTCCTTCAGCATGTCCGGCGGCAGGGTCTTGATTTGCTGGATCAGGTTTTCTGACTGCGTGATCGCCTCCACCCGCATCACGCTGCTCGATGTCGCCGGAATCAGCGTCGAGACGCGCGACTGCCCCTTGGCAAAAGGCCGCCCGTTCAGCTCCAGTTCAAACTCCAGCACCTCGATGTGCAGATCGAAATCGTTCGGGTTGCTTAGCCGCAGCCCCACGTCATAGTGCTGCTCGAACAGGCCAAGATGCCTGATATCGACTTCGGCCATGCTCACCCTGGGGGCGACGGTATTCAGCGGCAGCCCGGAACAGGCGGCAAGACCGAGTGCAAGGAAAGCAACCAGCAGGCGACGCAACATGAAAGATTTATCGAATCTGCGCCAGCAGCTGCGCCATCATGCGATGCGCCTGCGCTGCGTAACCGCCACCGAACATATTGGCATGGTTGAGGATGTGATAGAGATTGTAGAGCGTCTTGCGTACTGCGTAGCCGGCGTCGAGCGGCCAGGCCTCGCGGTAGGCGGCATGGAACGCCGGCGCATAGCCGCCGAACAGTTCGCTCATCGCGAGATCACACTCGCGGTCTCCAAGGTAGCTGGCCGGATCGAATATCACCGGCGCGCCATCGGGTAGATAGCCGTGATTGCCGCCCCAAAGGTCGCCGTGCAGCAGCGAGGCAACAGGCGTATAGCCGTTGAAAAAAGCATCGAGGTAGGCGAGCAGGGTCTCGCCGTCCCGCTGCAGCGCACCGCCGTAACCGTTTTGCGCAGCCAGCTTCAGTTGAAATCCGAGCCGCTGGTCGCGCCAGAACGCGATCCAGTCGCGCTGCCAGACGTTGGGTTGCGGCGTGCTGCCGATCCAGTTGTCGCGCGCCCAGCCAAACCGGGTCTGCGGCGTGCGATGCAGCTGCGCCAGCTGCGTCCCCAGTTGCGCGGCATCGCCGCTGCGGTGCAGGTCCAGATATTCCAGCACCAGGAATGACTGACCCGCCGCCGTACCCGAATCCAGCGGCTGCGGCACGCGCACGCCACGGGTAGCGGCGAGCGCGTGCAGCGTGTCGGCCTCCGCTTCGAACATCGGCAACCGGTCGGCACGATTCGTCTTGACGAAGTAGCTGCGCGTTCCATCGCTCACGCTGAAAGCCTGGTTGATGTCGCCCCCGCCGATGGCGTTCACCGTATCGGCAGAAAACGGCGTGCCGGTGGCGGCGCCGATCGCGTCGGCGACGACAGCAGCGAGCGTCATCTGCATGGCACGCTGAAGGCCACGCAAACAAAACGCGCCCCGGAGGGCGCGCTAGATCTGGCAGACCATACCGGCATTACTTGCCCTTGGGGCGCTGCTCGAACATTTTGGCGATGCCGGGGTCGCGCGAGGCGCCGGCAGCCTCCATGCGCTTCAGATACTCGTCCCACAGCGCGACCTGGTTGACGCCGAGATCGTAGAGATATTCCCAGGAATAAATCCCGGTATTGTGGCCGTCTGAGAAAGTGAAGTTGATGCCATACAGACCAACCGGTTCGGCGGCATTGATCAGCACGTCGCGCTTGCCGACCTGCAGCACTTCCTGGCCGGGGCCATGGCCGCGCACTTCGGCGGACGGCGAATACACGCGCAGGAACTCGAACGGCAATTCGAAACGCGCGCCGTCGGTAAACGCGATTTCCAGCTTGTGCGAGGCCTGATGCAGCTTGATATCAGTGGGAGCGGGAATGGCCATGATTGAAACACTCAAAATAAACTTTGGCCCCAAGTGTAAACCCGCATTGCCGGGATTAAACCCCGGCGGGACAAGGGGCTGAAGCTGATTGTGACCTGAAAACTGGCGCGCCCGGCGCGATTCGAACGCACGACCCCTGCCTTCGGAGGGCAGTACTCTATCCAGCTGAGCTACGGGCGCATGGAGTTTGATGGGCTCCTGGGACGGCGAAGCATAGCCGTTTTGCCACATGTCGTCCATCCGCCGGGGCCGCCGCCCTTTCCTGACGGGGTCGCTTTCCTTATAATCGCGGCTTTCAATGCTACCCCCCCAAGGATACTTTCATGGCCGATTCGCACGCCAAGATGACTCAAGCCACCCCGCAGGAAATCATCATTTCCGTTCTTGCCGGGCTGTTCGCGCCCCTGCTGGCGATTTTCCTGATCGTTCAACTGGTGCTCGGCATTCAGGATGACCATCAACCCGACACGTCCAGCGAAACCGCCCAGAAAGCGACGCTCGCGCGCATCAAGCCGTTTGCCCAGCTGGCCGCGCTCGATGCCAATGCGCCCCGGGTCGAAAGAGCCGGCAAGGAAGTCTACGATGCCGTATGCGTCTCGTGTCACGGCAGCGGCGCGCTGGGCGCGCCCAAGTTTGACAGCAGGGGAGACTGGGGTGGCCGCATAAGCCAGGGCTATGACACGCTGGTCAAGCACGCAATCGAAGGTATCCGCCAGATGCCTCCGCGCGGTGGCGACGGCGACCTGTCCGACATCGAAATGGCGCGTGCCGTGGCCTACTTGGCCAATTCGGGTGGCGCCAGCTTCAAGGAGCCGGCGGCTCCCGCTCCCGCCCCGGTACCCGCAGCAGCGGCACCGGCTGCGGCGGCTACCCCTGCGGCTGCAGCCACAACGCCCGTGGCAGGCGACAAAAAACAATAAGCGCGCATCCGCTGCTGCAAAAGCGCTACATGCAGGTAGACGCCTTCAGATAACACAAGGGGACAGGATGGACTACGCTGCCAATTTTCTGATCGTCGCTGCAGCCGCATCGCTGCTTGCTTGCAGTCAATCTGAAGACACCCCCGCGCCGGCCACCGAGCCGCCGGCTGTGGAAGCCCCGCAAGCCGTGACTGCGCCGGAACCTGTTGCACCGGCTGTCGAGACACCGCAAGCGGAAACTGCCCCGATGTCAGCGCTGCCCGAAGCAAGCCAGTCGCCACCCGCTGCGGCAGGCAAGCCTGCGGCAGCCGCTGCGGCAGGCAAGCCTGCGGCAGCCAAATCGGTTGCCCTGCCCGTCGCACCCGCCCCGGCCCCTGCAGAGGCCGCGCCCGGCACACCCGCACCCGATCTCGCACACGGCCAACAAATCTATCGTCAGGCCTGCGCGTTCTGTCACGACAAGGGCGTGGCAGGGGCGCCCAAAACCGGCGATGTTGCTGCCTGGGGCCCGCGTCTGGCGCAAGGCATGGACACCCTCTATACCGTTGCCTTGCGCGGCAAGGGCGCCATGCCGGCCAAGGGTGGGAACCCCTCGCTGGCAGACGCCGAGGTCAAAGCCGCGGTCGACTATCTGGTCGCGCAGTCGCGCTGAACAAGCCCATGTCGCTCGTCTGCCCACAATGCGGGAGCGATAAAATCCGCAGCGGTACACTGCATGCCCACGACGGTGTGCGCCATCTGCTGCTGCACACCCCGCTGCGCTGCCGCGACTGCCGTCACCGCTTCTGGGTATTCAACCCGTTCAAACCCCTGTTGTTGCTGGTTGGCGTTGGCGCGCTGGTCGGTTTCACCGCCTGGTTTGCGCTCGACCATCAGGCTGCTCTGCCGGCTGCGCAAGCGCCCGCCAGCCTGCCGCACGCCCGCGCCGTGCAAGGCGACGCCGAAGCCCAACTGCAGTTGGGCATACGCTACGCCGAGGGCGATGGCGTGATCCAGAACGACAAGGAGGCGGCCAAGTGGTTTGCCCTGGCCGCCAAACAGGGGCTGGCCGAAGCGCAGTATCAATACGGCCTCGTCCTGCTGCAGGGACGTGGTGTGGTTCAGGACTACAAGGCTGCTTTCAGCTGGATCGAAAAACCGGCGCAGCGCGGCTATGCCAAGGCGCAATACAGTCTGGGCGAACTCTACCGCTACGGCACCGGCACCGCGATCGACAAGGCGCGTGCCTATCTGTGGTTCAACCTTGCCGCCTCACAGGGCGTGGAGGCCGCCGCCAAGGCGCGCGACAGCCTGGTATGGCAGCTCAAGCCCGAGCAGATTGCGGCCATGCAGGAAGAAGCGCGGCGGATGAGCCACACGGCTTCCTCGACCGTGTCGCCCCCGACGCCTGCCGCCTCGCCCGACACGCCCTGATTTTCAAGGGTGCGCGTGCGCAGCACCCTCCGCATCCACGTCCAGCGGCCAGAGCTGGTGCGCATCCAGCTTGAGGCGAACCTGCGCAGCCAGTGCGTCCACTTGCGCCTGCTGCGCCGCCAGCTGTCCCTCCAGCGCCAGCCGACGATTGACCAGAACCTGATCCAGGCTGCCTTCGCCCAGGCTGTAGGCCCGCGCCGACAACTGCGCCGCTTCTGCCAGCGCCTGGGAAGCGCGGTCGGCCTGCTGCCAGTTCGCCGCCTGCGCCACTGCCGCCTCAAAATCCGCGCGTGCTTCCTGGCGCAGGCGCTGTTCCAGGCGGCTGGCGGCATCCTGCGCGGTGGCAGCGAGCTGCTCGGCTGCCTGCTGGTCAGTGCGCCGCGCAGGTCCCGGCAGGGTCAAGCCCACACTCAATCCAAGCACGTGCTCGCTGCCGCCCGCCTCGTTCTTGTAAAACGCGCCGATGCTCGGGTCGACGCCGCGGCGTTTGGCAAATTGCCGCGCCTCTGCCTGCAGCACCTCGGCCTGGCGACGCGCGCGGAACAGCTCATGGTTGTGTTCCAGCACCGCATCGACATAGCCCTCCGCCGTGCCGTCCGGCGGCAGCGGCGACGGCAGGCCCTCATCCGCTGCCACCGGCAGGCCGGGAAACTGGGCCCGCAAGCGGTTGCGCGCCTGCTGCTCGCGCATGGCGGCCAGCTGCTGCTGCAGACGAACCTGCGCCAGCGCAGCCTCGGCGTTGACGCGCTCGGAACGCGGCGCTTCGCCGAGTCTGATCCGCGCATTCACGGCGTCGAGCTGCTGCTCGGCCAGCTGCATTTGCGCCAGCCACAGCCGGGTCTGGCTGGCCTCGTTCAGCCAGCCGAACCATAGCGCCAGCAGTTGCCGTCCGCTTTCGTGCAGCGCTTCGCCAAGACTCGCTTCGGCGTGGGCGGTCAGCGCGCCGGCGAGCGCCCGATCGCTGGCAGCACGCGCCGGCAGCCGCAGCGGACGCGACAGCGCCACGCCCCACTCGGCCTGCGTGCCACGCGGCGACTCGATGCGGCGTTGCAGGATATCCGCGCCCACCGTCCACTCTTCACGTCCGCGCTGCATGCCCTGACTCCGCAGCGCTTGCGCGGCAAACTCGCCGCGCGCCTGCGATACCGTCGGCGAGGCCCACAAGGCGGCTTCGGCTGCCGCGGGATCGGGTAAATAATCGGCACGAGCATGGTGTGCAAACGCCAGTGCCAGTGCGAGCGTCAATGTGTGCACGGCATTCATGCGCGCGCTCCTTTCAGAATGAATTGGCGGTACAAGAGCGGCAGCATCACCAGTGTCAGCAGGGTGGCGCTGACCAGGCCGCCGATGACGACGATGGCGAGCGGGCGCTGGATTTCCGAGCCCGGTCCGGTCGCGAACAACAGCGGCACCAGGCCGAAAGCGGCGATGCTGGCGGTCATCAGCACAGGGCGCAGGCGGCGCAACGCGCCATCGCGCACGACGGCGTCCCCCCTCAGTCCCTGCGCCCGCAACTGGTTGAAGTGGCTGACCAGCACCACGCCGTTCAACACCGCGATGCCCAACAACCCAATGAAACCGCCCGAGGCCGGCACCGACAGATATTCACCCGACGACGCCAGCGCGAAAATGCCGCCGATCAGCGCGAGCGGCACATTCATCATCACCAGCAGCGCCTGGCGCGCATCGCCGAAAGTGACATACAGCAGAAAGCCGATCAGCAGCAGCGCCACCGGCACCACGATCATCAGCCGTTGCGCGGCACGCTGCTGGTTTTCGAACTGGCCGCCCCAGGCGACGCTGTAGCCGGGCGGCAGCTTGACCTGGATCCGTGCGACGCCCCCCCGCCGGGCGGGGGTGCCGACGACGATCCAGAGGC
>JAIBFE010000181.1 GCA_019459705.1 Thiobacillus sp.
GCCGGGGATGGTGGCTGCCGAGCGGGTGGCGAAATTGCTGTCGGTGGGCTATTGCCTCAACTCCCCGGGTTACGGGGCGCCTCACGACGACCTGTTCTTCGACCCGGCCGAACTGTATCGCCAGCTGCGCCCGTTTGCCGATCCCTTCGCCTTCGTCGCCGAGTCGCCCGCCTATCAAACGCTGAAAACCGGCTACCAGGACGACATGGCTCGTGCCGTCACCGTGGCCGCGACGGAAGCGCGCGCATCCGGACGCATCTTCATGCTGCCCGCCGAAAAATGGGCACGGCGGATTTCCGGCGTGTTCGGCAATCAATTGGCAGTCGAGTCGCCCACGCAGGCGCATGCCGTGCTTACCGCCAAACCGGAGGGAGGCTATGTCGTCAGCGTGCGCGCGCCGCTGGCGGCCAAGTCCGGTGCGGACACGCTGTGCAGTCAGTTCGACAGTGGGGGCGGTCGCAAGGGCGCCGCCGGCATCAATCATTTGTCCGAGTCCGAGCTTGGCCGGTTTATTGCTACGTTTTTTGCGGTCTTTACCCGGAGCTGAACGGTGGATCAACTCATTGCGCCCTATGGTGGCACCCTCGTCAATCTCATCGACTCCGAAAAAAGCGATGCGCTCAAGCAGGAAGCCCTGAGCCTGCCTTCACTCGACCTCGGCTGGCGGCAGCAAAGCGAGCTCGAGATGCTGATGAGCGGCGCCTATTCGCCGCTTTCCGGATTCATGACGCGTGCGCAATGCGTGCGCGTCGCGGCGGACAATCAACTGGACGACGGCAGCTTCTGGCCGCAACCGGTCACGTTGACCAGCCAGCAAAAAATTGCCGCCGGGTTGAAGCCTGGAGACCGTGTTGCCCTGCGGGACGGTGAAGGCTTCATGCTCGCGGTGCTGACTGTCGGCGATGTATGGGATGACAACGGCACCTGGCACCTGGGTGGTGCGGTCGAAGGCGTGGCCTTGCCGCCGCATCCGGATTTCGGCGAGATGCGCGCCACGCCGGCCGAATTGCGTGCGCTGTTCATCCGCCGCGGCTGGCGTCGGGTGGTTGCCTGGCAGGCACGCCAGCCCATGCATCGCGCGCAGTTCGAGTTCTGCCTGAAAAGTGCAATCGAAAATGAAGCCAACCTGCTGCTCCATCCGCAGGCGGGGGGCGACATTACCGATGCGCCGGCTTACTTTGGTCTGGTGCGCAGCTTTCTTGCCATTCGCGAACGCTTTCCCGCAGCCTCCACCCAGTTGTCCCTGCTGCCCATGCCGCCCAGGGAGGCCAGCGCCCGCGCGCTCTTGCTGCGCGCCATCGTTGCCCGCAATTACGGCTGCAGCCTGTTGATCGCGGGTGGAGAACACCAGCCGGACGGTGATTTCCGGCGCGGAGAAGACCTTGGCCAGCCTGATGGCGAGGCGTCGTTGATCCGGCTGGCCGACAAAATCGGAGTGCGTCTCATCGCCTACCCGCGCATGGTGTATGTGGAAGACCGTGCCGAGCATCTGCCGGAATCCGAAGCGCCCGCTGGCGCGCGCCCGCCGACTATCAGCGGGGACGAAATCCGCCGCCGCATGCCGGCGGGGCTGAAAATTCACGACTGGTACAGCTTTGCCGAAGTGCTGGCCGCACTGCACC
>JAIBFE010000223.1 GCA_019459705.1 Thiobacillus sp.
TTCCGTGCCGGTTCCGACATACCCACCGCCCGTAAGCAGGAATTAAAAAAGCCGGCATCAACCCGGCTTTTTTAATGCCTCACGAAACACGCTCGATTTATTCGGCTTCGACCGGCTCGACGTCGGTCTCAGGACGGTCGACCAGTTCGACCAGTGCCATCGGGGCGTTGTCACCATTGCGGAAGCCGTACTTGAGGATGCGCAGGTAGCCGCCGGGACGGGTCTTGTAGCGCGGCCCCAGTTCACCGAACAGCTTGACGACCATCTCGCGGTCGCGCAGGCGGTCGAATGCCAGACGATGATTCGAGAGGGACGGCTCCTTGCCCAGGGTGATCAGCGGCTCGACGAAGCGACGCAGTTCCTTGGCTTTCGGCAGCGTGGTCTTGATGACTTCATGCTTCAGCAGCGAGTTGCTCATGTTGCGGAACATGGCTAGACGATGGCTGGTGGTGCGGTTCAGTTTACGGTTGGATTGACGATGACGCATGTCTATTCCTTTCAGTCAGTATTCTTGGGCTAGGTCGCCAGCCACGGCGACCCGCACTTTATTGTTTGATTTGGGTTACGGGGTACTTCTAAATCGTTCAGGGGCGCTCAAGACCAGCGGGCGGCCAGTTTTCCAGCTTCATGCCGAGTGACAGGCTCTTGGAAGCCAGCACGTCTTTGATCTCGTTAAGCGACTTGCGGCCCAGATTCGGGGTGCGCAGCAGTTCGGTTTCCGAACGCTGGATCAGGTCGCCGATGAAATAGATGTTCTCGGCCTTCAGGCAGTTGGCCGAACGCACGGTCAGTTCCAGATCGTCGACCGGACGCAGCAGCAGCGGATCGACCTGCGGCGAACGCGGCGACTCGGACTCGGCCGGGGTGCCTTCCAGATCGGCGAACACGGACAGCTGGTTCACCAGAATACGGGCGGCGGTACGCACGGCTTCTTCAGGCTCGACCACGCCATTGGTCTCGATGTCGATCACCAGGCGGTCAAGGTCGGTGCGCTGCTCGACACGCGCGCTCTCGACCGAATAGGCGACGCGACGGACCGGGCTGAAGGAAGCGTCGACCAGGATCGAACCCACGGTGCGGGTCTCTTCCGAAACCTTGCGGGCAGTGGCCGGCTGATAACCACGACCACTTTCGATCTTGATTTCCATGTCGAGCTTGCCGCCCTTGGTCAGGTGAGCAATCACGTGATCAGGGTTCAGCACTTCGATGTCGTGGCCAACCTCGATGTCACCTGCGGTGACCACACCTTCGCCAGCCTTGGAAACCTTCAGGACGGCCTCGGACTTGCCATGCATCTTGAAAGCGATGCCCTTGAGGTTCAACAGGATATCAACGACATCCTCCTGCACGCCCTCAATGGTCGAATACTCGTGGACAACACCACTGATGGCCACCTCGGTCGGCGCATAGCCAACCATGGAAGACAACAAAATACGGCGCAGCGCATTGCCTAGCGTGTGGCCAAAGCCACGCTCGAAGGGCTCCATGATGACCTTGGCGTGCAGCGGGGAGGCACGATCAACCTCCACAATTCGCGGCTTGAGAAATTCCGTAGCGCTTTGCATAGAGTGCGATTCCTTAAGACCCGGTCACAGAGACCCAGCCAACTTATTTGGAGTACAGTTCGACGACCAGCGATTCGTTGATGGTCGATGGCAGTTCCGAGCGTTGCGGGCTAGCTTTGTAGGTGCCCTTGAGCGCCTTGGCATCGACTTCCACCCACTCGGGGTAGCCACGAGCCGCCGCGGCTTCGGCTGCAGCCTTGATGCGCAGATGGGCTTTCGCCTTTTCCGACACCTCAACCACATCACCCGCACGCACCTGGTACGACGGGATGTTGACCCGGCGGCCATTCACCATGATTCCGTTGTGACGCAGAACCTGACGCGCTTCGGTACGCGATGCGCCAAAGCCCATGCGATAGCACACCGAATCCAGACGCGATTCCAGCATGGACAGCAGGTTTTCGCCGGTCACGCCCTTGCGGCTGTCTGCCCTTTTGTAGGTCAGACGGAACTGGCCTTCCAGCACGCCATAGATACGGCGGATTTTCTGCTTTTCACGCAGTTGCACGCCATAACCGGACAGACGCGCACCGCTCTTCTGGCCATGCTGGCCAGGCGCATACGGACGGCGCTCGATAGCGCATTTGTCGGTGAAACACTTCTCGCCCTTCAGGAACAGCTTTTCGCCTTCGCGACGGCACTGACGGCATTTGGGATCAAGATTACGAGCCATGATTTTCCCTGGTAATTAGATACGACGCTTTTTGGAGGGACGGCAACCGTTATGCGGAATCGGCGTGACATCAGAGATCGCAACGATCTTGAAGCCCAGCGCATTCAACGCGCGCACGGTGGAATCGCGACCAGGGCCCGGGCCCTTGATCCGGACCTCCAGGTTCTTGACGCCGTATTCCTGCGCCATCTTGCCGGCATTTTCTGCCGCAACCTGCGCCGCGAAGGGCGTGGACTTGCGCGAGCCCTTGAAGCCCGCACCACCTGCGGTCGCCCACGACAGGGCATTGCCCTGGCGATCGGTGATCGTCACGATGGTGTTGTTGAACGAAGCATGAATGTGCGCGATGCCTTCCGCAACATTCTTCTTGACCTTCTTACGGACGCGCGTAGCGGGTTTCGTTGCCATGGTTAACCTTTATTTCCTGATGGCCTTGCGCGGGCCCTTGCGGGTACGCGCATTGGTACGGGTGCGCTGACCACGTGCCGGCAAGCCTTTACGATGACGGAAGCCGCGATAGCAGCCGAGATCCATCAAGCGTTTGATGTTCATGGTGATTTCACGACGCAGGTCACCCTCGACCGTGAACTGTGCCACGCCTTCACGCAAACGCTCGACCTCAGCCTCGGACAAGTCCTTGATTTTCGAAGTCTGGGCAACGCCCGCCGCTTCGCAAATCTTGCCGGACGTAGTCCTGCCAATGCCATAAATGGCGGTCAACGCGATAATCGCGTGTTGATGATTCGGGATATTAACCCCAGCAATACGAGCCATTCGCAGAGCTCCGAACGGAAAACAAAAAAT
>JAIBFE010000230.1 GCA_019459705.1 Thiobacillus sp.
CGAACGTTTCTTCCTGTCCGAGTTGCTGGTCAAGAAAGGCTACCTGGTCAGCATGGCGGAAAGCGGCTAAGAAGCCGTCGCGCAGGCCAAGCAGACGCTGCCCGACCTGATCGTGATGGACGTCGTGATGCCGGGCATGAATGGCTATCAGGCGACCCGCATGATTTCCAAGGAAGAGGCGACCAAGCATATCCCGGTCATCATGTGCACCACCAAGGGCCAGGAAACCGACAAGGTGTGGGGCATGCGCCAGGGTGCGAAGGCTTACCTGGTCAAGCCGGTGAAGCCGGAAGACCTGCTGTCGCAAATCAAGGCGCTGGGCTGAGCGATCCGTCATGGCCAAGAAATTCAATCTGCGCGAATTTCAGACCACGCTTTCGCAGCAGTTGCAGGCCGCGGCCAGCCGCGACAACAGCGGGTCCCGCCTGGGCTTCCGGGTAGGTGACGTGAACTGGCTGGTAAGCCTCTCCGATACCGAGGAAGTCATTCCGGTACCCCCCATCGCCAAGGTGCCCGGCGCGCGCCGCTGGTTTCGCGGCGTGGCCAACATTCGCGGCAACCTGTTTGCGGTGAGCGATTTTGCCGACTTCATGGGGCAGGGCGTGACGCCCGAGCATGCCGATTGCCGTCTGCTGATTCCACATCATGGTTTTGGCGTCAACGCAGCGCTGCTGGTACGCAGCACGCTGGGGCTGAAAAACATCAACCGCTATCAGTTGCGCAGCGATCGGGCTGCGGCCCATCCGTGGGTCGCCCGCCATTACGCCGACGAAGCGGGCGGCGACTGGTGCGACATGGATTTCGGGCAATTGCTCGGCGACGCCGAATTTCTCAAGGTTGAAACGCAGTTCGGCAACTGATTGATATTGAAAACAGGGCGCGCTGGCGCCGATGAGTGGAGATTGAAACAATGAACATGGCGACAACGATGAATGGCCTCAAGGGGCTGGCTGGCCGCATGACGGAAAAAGTCACAGGCAGGAGCGGGGGCGAACACACCGCCCTGATCATGCAGACTGTACGCAAGCTGGCCGACAAGGAGGCCGGAAAGGTGCCTCTGATTGGCCATTTGCCCGTCGACAAGCAATATCTCTACACCGGCGGCCTTCTCGCCGTTTCGCTGCTTCTGGCGGCAGGCTTCACCATCTACGGTTCAATTCAACTCGGCAACCGTGCCGGTTACGAAGCCCGCGCGGGCGAGCTGAAGGTATTGTCGCAGCGGCTGCCGCTGACGGCGCAGCAGTCCGTGCTCGGCAACTCGGCTGCCTTCAAGAAGCTGGCAGAAGGCAAGACCGCGTTCGAGACGACATTGGGCGGTTTGAACGATGGCGACGACGAGGTGCCCGCCACCGGCGGCGCTGCGCGCGACACGCTTGAGAAAATTGGCACCCAGTGGAAGGCTTTCAAGCCGCAGGTCGCGCAGATTCTGTCGCAGCAGAAAAACCTGGTGGAACTGAACGAAAGCGTCAAACGGATTAACACCCTGTCGATCGATCTGCAGGAAGTGGCCGAGCAGCTCGCCAGCCAGCTGGCCGATGCAGGGTCGAGTGTGCGCGAGGTTTCGCCCGCCAACCATAGGGTAAAGCTGAGCCAGCGTTTGCCGAAAAACGCCAACCTTCTGCTGTCGGCCGAGCTGATCGACCCCGAAGTGGTGTTGCAGCTGGAAAAGGACACCACCTCGTTCCGCGATACGGTGCAGGTGCTGATGGAAGGCGCCGCCGCACAGAATGACGACAGCATGCTGACGCTGGAGGATCTGGGAACCAACATGGCCGACATGGTGGAGGCGGTGGGCGAGGTGCTGGCCAATACGCAGCCGCTGCTGCAATCCAAGGTGGCGGCGAACAACCTGTTCGTCGGTAGCGACACCCTGTTGCAGGACACGAACCAGTTGTCGCAGGATTACCAGTCCGTCGGCGGCGCCGGCTATCTGCTGGCTGCCCTGTTCGGTGTGCTGGCGATCGGCTCGCTGGTGTTTCTGGGCCTGGTCTACATCAACGAAACCAAATCGCGTGCACGCAAGAGCGAAGAGGAAAACAGCCGTAACCAGGAAGCCATTCTGCGACTGATGGATGAACTGGGTGAACTGGCCGAAGGCAACCTCACCATCAACGCCAGCGTGACCGAAGACATCACCGGTGCGGTGGCCGACTCGATCAACTACACGGTGGAAGAGTTGCGGAGCCTGGTGCGCGGCATCAACAACGCCACGGTGCAGATGGATCAGGCTGCGAGCCAGGCCGGCCAGGTGTCCGAGTCCCTGCAGGATGCCTCGCGTCGGCAGGCTGAGGAAATTGAAGAAACCTCGGCTGCGGTGGTGAGTCTGGCGCAGTCGGTGCAGCAGGTGTCGGGCAACGCCGCCGAGTCGGCCCGCGTGGCCGAACAATCGCTGGCTGCGGCCGAAAAAGGCCAGCAGGCGGTGGCCAACGCCATTTCCAGCATGAACGGCCTGCGTGAACAGATTCAGGAAACTTCGAAGCGAATCAAGCGCTTGGGCGAGTCGTCGCAGGAGATCGGCGAAATCGTCGAACTGATTTCCGACATTACCGAACAGACCAACGTGCTGGCGCTCAACGCCGCCATTCAGGCGGCGTCTGCGGGCGAAGCCGGCCGAGGCTTCTCGGTGGTGGCAGAAGAAGTGCAGCGGCTGGCGGAACGTTCGGCCGACGCAACCAAGCAGATTGCGGCGATCGTGAAGACCATTCAGTCGGATACCCACGATACCGTGGCGGCAATGGAGGTCTCGACCCAGGGCGTGGTCGAAGGCGCCAAGCTGTCCGATGCGGCAGGTCAGACCCTGGCCGAGATTGGCGACGTGTCGAAGAAGCTGGCCGGACTGATCGCCGACATTTCCTCGGCCACCCAGGACCAGGCGGAATCGACTGCCAAGGTGGCGGAAACCATGCAGGACATCAAGACCATTTCGGCTCAGACCAGCAGCGGCACGCAGCAGACGGCCGAGTCGATCGGCGGCATGAAGCAGCTGGCGCAGGATCTGAAGAACTCGGTTGCGGGCTTCAAGCTCGCCTGATCGGACTGGCCAAACGCGAAGCGTGCAGCCGATCACGGCCAAAGCAATCAACCTCGGGAACAACACACCATGAGCGCCTTACTCGATTACGATACCGGCCCGTTGAACTGGGTGCGCGGAGACATCGACGCCGCCCTGCAAGCTGCCCTCGGGCGCGTTCAGGCCTACAGCGTGGATGCCGATCTCACCAATGCCCTGCGGCTGGCGCGCGATGATGCGCACCAGGTGACGGGCGCGTTGCGCATGGTTGGGCTGGAGGGCGCAGCCACGCTGGCTGCGACGCTCGAGTCCAGCCTGGACGATATCAACGAGAACCGCATCACGGCCAACGACGACGTGCTGCGTGCCCTGCGCAACGCCATGGAAGGCCTGCAGCGCTGGGTCAAGGATCTGGCCGACGGCCGCGGCAGCGGCGAGCTGGCGCTGTTTCCCCTCTACAAGCGTCTGCGTGAACTGCAAGGCGCGGAGCGGGTGTTCGAGGGCGAGCTGTTTTTCCCCGACCTGCGCTCGCGCGTGCATGGCAAGGCTGCCAACGATGGCCTGACGCAAGAGGCGCTGGCGGCCGAAGTCAAAACCGCCCGCGGCCTGTTCCAGCGTGGCCTGCTGGCTTTCCTGCGCAATGTCGAGGCGGACCAGGGGCTACAGCGCATGCGCGATGCACTGGCCGCGATCGAACGCATTGCACCGTCGCAGGCCTCGCAGACATTCTGGTGGGCCTGCGTCGGCTTTGTCGACAGCCTCATCGCCCGTGGCGTCGAAGCTGATTTCCATGTCAAGCAACTGCTCGCCCGCGTCGACCTGCAGATGCGCCGCCTGATGGAAGGCTCGCCGCAGGTTGCCGAGCGTCTGCTGCGCGATGCGCTGTTTTTTGTGGCAAAAAGCCAGGCCATGGATGGCCGTGCTGCCGAAGTCCGTTCGACCTTCGCCCTCGATCGCTATCTGCCGGGCCGCGGCATGCTCGACCCCGAAGAACTGGCGCGCATGCGCCCGGTGCTGGATGCCATGCAGGCCGGCCTGAAAGCCGCGCGCGATCACTGGCATGCCTACGTGGAAGGCAATGCTGAGCAGCTGGAACAGTTTCAGGTTCAGCTGGCGCGCATGCAGCCGCAGGCGCAGATGCTGGAAAGCAGCGGTTTGATGCCCTTGCTGGATGATCTGGGGGCGGCGGCCATTGCCGCTGCCGGACGCGACGGGGATGCCCGCGATCAGATGAATCTGGAAGTTGCATCCACCCTGCTGTACATGCAGAACGCCGTCGATCAGGAAGACGTCCTTCACGCCGACTTTTCCGTCCGCGCCGAAGGCCAGCAGGCACGCCTGCGTGCCTTGATCGAAGGCCGTGAAATGCCCGCCAGTGTCGAGGACTCTGCCAGCCAGCGCGAAGCCGAACGCGAGATGCTGGTGCATATGGCCCAGGAAGTCGGGCAGAACTTGCGGCAGATGGAAGAAGCGCTGGATGCCTTCTTCCGCGATGCCGGCGAACGCGAAGCGCTGGCAAGCCTGCCTGGTCTGGCACAGCAGGCGCAGGGTGCGCTGACCATGCTGGAATTGCCGGATGCCGCCAGCCTGCTTGCTGCTGCCACCGCAACGGTGCAGTCGTTTGCTAGCGAAGGCCAACCCGACGAGGCCGCGCAGCAGCGTCTGGCCGATGCCTTCTCCAGCCTCGGGTTGTATATCGAATCCTACTGTGCCGGGCGTGCCGACGCTGCCAGAATTCTGCGTCCGGCCCTGGTCGAGTTTGGCGTGATTGACGCCGACAGCGTCGATCTCAACGTGTTTGACGATACGGTTGAAGCCGGCCTGCCGGCCCGCAAGGCCGAGGTGCAGACAAACTATCTGGAGTGGCGCGATCAGGCTGACGACGCCGCAAAAAAAAAATTCCTTGATGTCCTGACCGAGCTCAGTCGTGACGCCGAACTGATCGACGACGCCACGCTGAAACAGCAAACGCGTGCCGCACTCGACGCCAGCTGCGATGCGCCCGAAGCGCCGCTGACGCTGGATGCCGACATTGCCGCCCTGACCGGCCTGGCATTGCCGGAACGGATCGCAGTTGCCATGTCACAAGCGCAGGAAGAAACTGCCCCGGCTTCCATCGGCCTGATGATGGAGTCGGCGGCAACCGAACCGATTGAAGCCCCGCTCGAAGAAGCCAGCGCATCCGCATTCGGTGCGGTGGTCGAATGTGCGCAGCCGATGCCCGTCGCTGAAGCGGCGTTTGCCGAGCCGGCTGTGCTGGTCGAAGCTGCTGATGCAGCCACGCCTGCCGAAGAGGCGCTCCTGGTGACGATTCCCGAGGGAGTCGAGCCGGAACTGCTGGAAATTTTCCTTGAAGAAGCCAACGAAGTGCTGGAGACCATGGGCGGCGCCAGCGATGCCTGCCAGAGCAATCCTGACGATCAGGCTTCACAGACCATCCTACGCCGTGGATTCCACACCCTGAAGGGCAGCGGCCGCATGGTCGGCCTGAATGAACTGGGCGAAACCGCATGGCGCCTCGAACAGTTGATGAACGGCTGGCTGGCCGAGAAGAAGCCGGCCAGCGGCGATCTGCTGCGCCTGGTCGGACGTGCCCGCAGCGTGTTCCAGGACTGGGTGGATGCGTTGCAGGCCAACCAGTCTGCGGCATTGCCGGTTTCCGCCTTGTTGGCCATGGTGGATCGCGTGGCGCAGGGACAGCCGCTGGATGTTGCGCCGGTGCAGGCCGAGGTCGTGGCGGCGGCGTCCGAAACGGATGCAAACACACCCGCAGCAGTTGAACCCGGAATTGAGGAAGCCGTCGCTGAAGCCGACCTGGATGCCGAGGCCGAAGTTGAGCCCGTCGCCGGGCATGACCATGCCATCGTTGAGCTCGAACAGGTTGCGGAAGTTGAGGAAATCAACGCCGAGCCCGCATTCGAGATGATCGAGCCCGAAAGCGTGGCGGCGCCGCTGGTTCAGGCAGAAGAGGTGCGGCTTGAAGAACGGGTGCCTGAGGCGCCCACGCTGGATGTGGGCGCGCTTATCGAATACGCAATTGCGCCTGCCGTTGTCGAATCCGCAGAGCAGGCTGTCCTGCAGGATGCCGATTCGACTGGCGATGAAACGCATGCGGAATCGCCTGTCTCCCTGGAGGCGTCCGAGCCACTATGGGAAGAAACCCATATGGAATCGTATGTGCCCGATGAGATCTGCATCGGCTCGGTCTGCCTTTCCAGCGGGTTGTACGATATTTTCATGGCCGAAGCGCATCAGCGCCTGGCTGTGCTGCAGGAAGAGGCTGAGCGTCACGCCGAGACTGCCAACAGCACCGTCAGCGAACATGCGCGTCGTGCCGTCCACACGTTGGGCGGCATCGCGGGCACCGCAGGTATCTCGACGCTATCCGAGCTGTCGCAGGCGCTCGAGCAGTACTGGAACCGGTTTGTGCAGGCGCCCCTGCCGGCTGCGCATTTGCCACTGGTTCAGGATACGGTCGCGCGACTGCACGACATGATTGCAACCATCGAAAGCGGACAGCTGCCAGAGGCCGCGAGCGAACTGATCGCCACCCAGGGCGAGCTGGAAGACGAGCAGGCCATGCCGACAGCCGAGTCGGTTGCCTTGCCGGTGGACGACGCCCCGGACAGGGTCGTCGAGCAGGCGGCCGAAATACCCGTTGAGGCAGCCCCACCCATCGCTGAAAACCCTATCAGTGAGCCGGCCGAAACCGCTCACGCCGAGCCTGCGCACGGCCTGATCGACGTCAGCTCGCTGGTGCCGGACTTCAAGCCGGCTGCGCCGGCGCCGGTATTCGAGCGCCGCGAAGTGGCCGATTAAATCGATAAACAATTTCTGCCGATTTTACTCGAAGAGGCCGACACCCTGGTGCCGGACACCAGCGCGCAGCTGCGCGCCTGGCGGGCGTCGCCCGGCGAGGCCGCTGCGCGCGATGCCCTGCGCCGCAATCTGCACACCATCAAGGGCAGCGCACGCATGGTCGGTGCGATGCGTCTCGGCGAACTGACGCACGTGATGGAATCGCGCGTGATCGCCGTCATCGAGGGCCATCTGGGTGCGAGTGCCGAGGTGTTCGATACGCTGGAAGCGCAGCTCGACCGTCTGGACGAGACGGTCGAACGCCTGAAGCAGGGTGATCTGTCCCCGGTTGCCGAAGAAACGAATGCGCCGCTGGAAGCGCCAGTTGAACCGGTACTTTCGCAAGCCGAGACTGCCCATGCGGCGACCGTCACGGTCACCGATCCGCTTGCACCCGCGCAGCCAGTCACGCGTGACAGCAATGCCCTGACCCTGCGAGTGCGTGCCGACTGGGTCGACCGCATGGTCAACCAGGCCGGCGAAGTGGCGATTGCGCGTTCACGGATCGAAAGCGAAGTGTTCGCCTTCAAGCGTCACGTCAACGAATTGTCGGAAGCGCTTGTGCGTCTGCGCGGACACATCCGCGAAGTCGAAATCCAGGCCGAATCGCAGATGCAGTCGACCTTCCTGACCCAGGGGAGTGCTGAAGAATTCGACCCGCTGGAATTCGACCGTTTCACCCGCTTCCAGGAGGTCACCCGCTTCCTGGCCGAGAGCGTGAACGACATTTCCACTGTTCAGCACATCCTGCTGGCCCGCCTGGGCGAAGCGGATGCCGCATTGATCCAGCAGACGCGCCTGAACCGCGAACTGCAGCAGGATCTGCTGCGGGTCCGCATGGTGCCGCTGTATTCGGTGGCCGAGCGGCTGTATCGCACGGTGCGCCAGACTGCGCGCGATGTGGACAAACGTGCCCAGCTCGACATTCAGGGCGGCGAACTGGAAATCGACCGCTCGGTGCTGGAAAAAGTGACCGCGCCGCTCGAACATTTGCTGCGCAACGCGCTGGCGCACGGCATCGAAATGCCCGAGGAGCGCCGTGCCGCTGGCAAGGCGGAATTCGGTGAAATCGTGCTGTCCGCGCGCCAGTCCGGCAATGAAATGATGCTGACCGTGAAGGACGACGGTGCCGGCCTCAATTACGCCCGCATCCGCGAAAAAGCCGAAGCCAATGGCCTGCTGCTGCCGGGTGTCGAGCCGACCGAAACCCTGCTGGCGCAGATGATTTTTGCCGCCGGCTTCTCCACCGCCGAAACCGTCAGCCAGGTCGCAGGCCGTGGCGTCGGCATGGACGTGGTGAAGAGCGAGATCTCCGCACTGGGCGGCCGTATCGACATCATTTCGACGCCGGGCGCCGGCACCAGTTTCAACATCTATCTGCCGCTCACCCTGGCGATGACCCAGGCCGTGATGATCCAGGCCGCCAAACACGATTACGCGCTGCCGACGCCGCTGGTGCAGCAGGTACTGGAACTCAAGCCGGGTGAACTCGAAAAGGCGATGATGGCGGGCGAAGTGACGTGGCGTGGCACACGCTACCCGTTCTCCTATCTGCCGCACCTGCTGGGCGATACCGAAGCGGTTCACGAAGTCCAGCGTTACAACCCGGTGGTGCTGCTTGCCAGCGGCTCCAGCCAGGCCGCCGTGCTGGTCGACGTGATCGAGGGCACGCGCGAAATCGTGGTCAAGAACATCGGCCCGCAGATGGCACGCATTACCGGCGTCGCTGGCGCCACGGTGCGCGGCGACGGGCGCGTGATCCTGATCCTCAACCCGGTGCCGCTGGCGCTGCGCTGGGCCAGCCTGCCGCGCACCGCAGTGGAGCGCACGGCGCCCGCCGAGGCCGCGGAAATCAGCGCCGCCCTGCAGCCGCCGCTGGTGCTGGTGGTCGACGATTCGCTCACCGTGCGCAAGATCACCACCCGCCTGCTCACCCGTGAAGGTTTCCGCGTCGACAGCGCAAAGGACGGCGTCGACGCCCTGGAAAGGATGCACGACCTGATTCCCGATGTGGTGTTGCTCGACGTCGAGATGCCGCGCATGGACGGCTTTGAGCTCGCCCGCGTGATGCGCAGCGACGCACGCCTGAAGTCAGTGCCGATCATCATGATTACCTCGCGCACGGCGGACAAGCACCGCAACCGCGCACTGGAAATCGGTGTCAACGAGTACCTGGGCAAGCCGTATCAGGAACAGCAGCTGCTTGATGCCATCGCCGTGCAGCTGGGGCAGGAAGCCGCCGTGCCGGCATAAGCGGCCGACGGAAAAAAAAACGGGCGATTCGTCGCCCGTTTTTTTTTGCCTAGAGTGTCAGGCTGGCAAGGTCGCCACCGGCCAGCGTGTTGAGTTGCGCGTCGCCGTGTGCAGGATCGCGATGAAAGACGGACGTCAGTCGTCGCGCCGCATCCAGCCAGTGGGTTTCAGCCGCCGCCACGGTTTGCGCCAGCTGGGTGGCATCGCGGCTGTCGAGCCAGGCTTCATACGCCCGCGGCAGTGCGGGGAACAGGGCGCGGCGCAGGCCCGAAAGGTTCGCCAGGTAGAAATGCAGCGAGCCGACGGCTTCGCGTTCGAGCAGCGTCGGCAACGTCACCAGACAGTCGGCCAGATGATCGCGCACCGCGCGCGCCAGCAGTTCAGCGTGGCGCGAGGTGAGTTGCCCGAGCATCGCGTTCCAGTCCTCGCCCAGCAGTGATTCGGCGCGCGCCTCGCCGATCTCGTGCAGGATCATCGCCTCGCTTTCGGCTTCCGCCATGCGGTCGAGCCCGCGGTCGATGTCGTGCTCGAAATCGTAATGCGCAAACGCGCGCCCGAGCGCAGTGTCCTTTTCCTTCCACTGCCATTCCTCATACTTGTTCCACAGCAGGCGGCGCACCGCGTCCATGCGCAGGAAGATCGCCCCGCCGCGCAAAGCTGCCGGCGGGGGGATCAGGTCGCGCGCCTATTAGCAGCCGGCTACCAGCACCTGAACGCCCTCGCGCATCTCGGCACGCTTGAGTTCGGCCAGCACGAAATGGGGTTTGCGGAAGTGCCCCAGGCCGCTGCTGTAGACCAGACCATGCGGGTTCAGCGCGCGGTTGATGTCGTCGGCCTCGAACGGGTCGATGCCGGATTCGGTGAGCGGGAGCGGCGCGAAATCCTCTTCCTCAACCGTGTCCCACAGGCTCTCGCGCGCGTTCAGCCAGTCGCCCAGTTCGTCTTTCGGCAGGCGCGCGCCGTAGGGAATCTCCATTTCCCAGCGGTAGTACTCGCGCATTTCCAGCAGGAAGGTGCACATCGTCATGTCGCGCGCGTGGCGGGCG